>JANPFZ010000070.1:0-8984 GCA_031423655.1 Polaromonas sp. | reverse complement strand
AGCAAGAAAACGCCCAGCGCGACTTCAGCCAGCCGATGACTTATGGCGACTACCTGCATCTCGACGCGATCCTCAGCGCGCAGAAACCGCTGTCACCCGACCACAACGAGATGCTGTTCATCATCCAGCACCAGACCAGCGAGCTGTGGATGAAGCTGATGCTGCACGAACTGCGCGCAGCAATGGCCAACGTGGCAGCCGATGAGCTCGGCGACGCATTCAAAAAGCTCGCGCGCGTCAGCCGCATCATGGAGCAACTGGTACACGCCTGGGACGTGCTGGCCACCATGACGCCGCCCGAGTACAGCGCGATACGCCCTTACCTCGCCAACTCCAGCGGCTTTCAAAGCGCGCAGTACCGCTGCATTGAATTTGCACTCGGCAACAAGAACGCGGCCATGCTCAAACCCCATGCGCACCGGCCAAAGCTTCTAGCGCAGGTGCAGGCCGCGTACCAATCGCCATCGCTGTACGACGAGGCACTGCGCCTGCTGGCCAGGCGAGGACTGAACATTCCCGCATCACACATTGACCGCGACTGGACCCAGGGCTACACCGAAAGCGACGCCGTAGAACAAGCCTGGTTGATCGTGTACCGCGACCCGAAAAAGTATTTTGATCTCTACCAGCTCGGCGAAGAACTCACCGATCTTGAAGACGCCTTTAGGCTCTGGCGCTTTCGCCACGTCACCACCGTGGAGCGAATCATCGGCTTCAAGCGCGGCACCGGCGGCACCAGCGGCGTGAGTTATCTGCGCGAGATGCTGAACGTGGTGCTGTTCCCGGAGATCTGGAAGCTGCGCACGGATCTGTGAGTCAAACAGACTGTCAGCCCGTGTAATACCTGCGCAAGCAGCTATAACCTTAATAGCAGATCATAAAACCTGGGCCACGGCGCCGTACAGCCACGGCATGTCCAGCACCTTTGCGCCCAGCAGTTTGATCGACGCATCGCGCCCCCAGCGCATCACACCTTCGGCATGAAAAATCTGACCGTTGCGCAGGGCCCTTTTTTGCACACGCGAATTGCGTTGCCAGCGATTGAGGGCATAGCGCTGCAGCAGGGCAGGCACATCGAAGGCGACGGCTCTGGCTTGCGACAAGGCGTTGCCCAGCTCGGCCGCATCTTCAATCGCCATGCCCGCGCCCTGCGCCAGATACGGCCGCATCGGGTGCGCGGCATCGCCGAGCAGCGCCACGCGGCCGAGCGCGTGCTGATGCGCGCCCTGCATGGTCGGGCGGTCGTACATCACCCACAGTCGCCAGGCAGGTATGGCCTCGATCAGGCTGCGCAAACCAGCGCAGGTGCCTCCCAGCACGGCCAGCAAGTTCGAACGGTTGGCGCTGTGGTCCCAGTCGATTCTTGCGCCGGCGTCGTCGGCTACTTCGCCATGCACAAAGGCAACCACGTTGAGCTGTTCGCCGCTGCGCACCGGATACTGCACCACATGCAGGCGCGGGCCCAGCCACACCGTCACGTCATTACTGCGCAGCAGGGACGGCAGCGCGGCCTGCGTAACGAGGGCGCGATAAGCCAGATGGCCGGTGCGCTGCGGCAGGCCGTCGCCCAGCATCTGCTGACGCACGGTGCTCCATAAGCCATCAGCGCCTATCAGTGCATCGCATTCAATGTCAGGCCCGGTGGCGGTGTGCAGCCTGACGGCTTCAGCGCTCTGGCTGAACGATTGCAGCGCGCGGCCCGCGTGCATGTCAATATCAGCATGCTGCGTCAGGGCTTCAAGCAGCAGCCCGTGCAAATCAGCGCGATGCACCGTGGCGTAAGGCGCGCCATATTGCGTGGCCATGGCCTGCCCCAGGGGCAACTCGCCCAGCACCCCGCCGCCTTCGGCGCTTCTCACCTGCAGCCGTGCTGGAAATGCCGCGACTGAGCGGAGCGCGTCATGCAAGCCCCAGGCATCAAGCACTCGCGTCACGTTCGGACCCAGCTGAACGCCGGCTCCGACCTCGCTGAAAGCCGCCGCGCGTTCGAGCACGCGCACATCGCAGCCCGCACGCGACGCCGCCAGCGCAGCCGCCAGCCCACCGATGCCGCCGCCGGCAATCACGACCTCCACAGCGGCGCCCCCACGCTCACTCACTGCGTGTAGTTTTCTGCCCCCCGAGGGGGCTAATTTTCCTCGGGGCGGCCCAGCGGAAAATTGTCGCGAACCGCATCGTCATCCGGCCAGCAGCTGCCGCAACACGTAGGGAAGAATGCCGCCGTTGCGGTAGTAGTCGACTTCGATTGGCGTATCGACGCGCAGGGTGGCTGCGACTTCGAGCCGCGTGCCGTCGGCCTTGGTGATGATCAGCAGCGCGTCGCTTTGCGGTTTGAGTTCCGGGTGCGGAATCACGTCGACAAATTCAGAGCCGTCGAGGCCCAGCGTCTCCCAGGACTCGCCCGGTTTGAACTGCAGCGGCAGCACGCCCATGCCAACCAGGTTGCTGCGGTGAATACGCTCAAAGCTGCGCGCCACCACGGCCTTGATGCCCAGCAGCTGCGTGCCTTTGGCAGCCCAGTCGCGCGATGAACCGGTACCGTATTCTTCGCCGGCAAATATCACCGTCGGGGTGCCGTCGGCGATGTATTTCATGGCCGCGTCATAGATAAACATTTTTTCCGGCGCGCCCGGTGCGCCATCCGGTTTCGCGTGTTGAAACAGCGTTACGCCGCCCTCCTCGCGTGAGCCTTCTGCGTCGGCCGGGATCATCAGATTTTTGATGCGTACGTTGGCAAACGTGCCGCGCATCATCACGTCGTGATTGCCGCGGCGCGCGCCGTAGCTGTTGAAGTCGGCTTTTTGCACACCATGTGCCAGCAACCACTGGCCGGCAGGCGATGAGCCCTTGATGGAGCCGGCGGGCGAAATATGGTCAGTGGTGATCGAGTCACCGAACAGCGCCATGATGCGCGCGCCCTTGACCGAATAATTCCCGTAATTGGCATCGTTTGTGCCTGTAGCCGACGTATTACCTGCGTTAGCAGCTATGTTTTCCATAGCGAAGTCCTTGAAGAAAGGCGGCTCGGCAATGTAGGTGCTGGCGGGCCAGGTGTAGGCGGTGCCGGTCACGCCCCTGATCTTTTCCCACAGCTTGCCGGGCTCGGTTTTGACCTTGGCGTAGTTGGCGCGGAAGGCCTTGCCATTCATCGCGTATTTCATCAGCGCATTGATCTCGTCGCTGCTGGGCCAGATGTCACCGAGATACACATCCCTTAACTTCCCGTCTTTGCCCTTGCCCTTGCCCACCGGCTCAGTCATCAGATCGCGCATCACGGTGCCGGCAATCGCGTAGGCCACCACCAGCGGCGGGCTGGCCAGGAAATTGGCTTTGATGTTCGGATGAATGCGCGCTTCGAAATTGCGGTTGCCCGACAGCACCGCCGCGCACACCAGATCGCTTTTGTTGATGGCGTCGTTGATCTCGGGCGTCAGGTCGCCCGAGTTGCCGATGCAGGTGGTGCAGCCGTAACCGGCCAGTGCAAACCCAAGCTTTTCCAGATAGGGAAGCAGTCCCGCTTCAGTCAAATATTCCGTCACGATGCGCGAGCCCGGCGCCAGCGAGGTCTTGATGTGTGGCTGCACTTTCAGGCCCGCCTCGACGGCCTTTTTGGCCAGCAAGCCAGCGGCCAGCAGCACACTCGGGTTGGACGTATTGGTGCAGCTGGTAATCGCCGCAATCAGCACGTCGCCGTTGCCGATGGTGATGCCGGCTTTTTTACCAAGCGGCGTCGCCACTTCCTTGTGGGTACTGATGGCAGAGGCCAGGGTAGGACGGCTGCCCTCCATCTCGACGACCATGCGCGGTGCGCCCACCGGTGTCGGAAGCGCGCCGGGAACTGTATCGGCGCTGCTTTCTTCCGTGCGACTCAGCAGGTGGCGCGTAGCCAGCGTGGCCGCAGGCTGGTTGAAGCCGCTATCGGCAATCGGCTTGCTGTAAAGCGATTGGAACTGCTGCGCCACCTGACCCAGCTCGATCCGGTCTTGTGGCCGCTTGGGGCCGGCCAGGCTGGGGGTGACATCGCCCAAATCAAGCGTCACGACCTGCGAATAATCAATGTCGCCCGCCTTCGCCACGCCGAACAGGCCCTGCGCCTTGAAGTAAGCTTCAAAGGCTTCGATTTCGGCCTTGGTGCGACCGGTGCCTTTGAAGTAGTCGATGGTTTTTTCATCGACCGGAAAGAAGCCCATCGTGGCGCCGTATTCGGGCGCCATGTTGCCGATGGTCGCGCGGTCGGGCAGTGCCAATGTGCGCGTGCCCTCGCCAAAAAATTCGACGAACTTGCCGACGACTTTTTCACGGCGCAAAGCCTCCGTCACGCGCAGCACCAGATCGGTGGCCGTCACGCCTTCGCGCAGGCGGCCGGTCAGCTCGAAACCAACCACATCCGGCGTTAAAAAATAAACCGGCTGGCCCAGCATGGCAGCTTCTGCCTCGATGCCGCCGACGCCCCAGGCGACAACACCGATGCCGTTGATCATGGTGGTGTGGCTGTCGGTGCCAACCAGTGAGTCGGGGTAGTAAACACCGGCCGAACTCTTGTGAACGCCACGGGCCAGATACTCCAGGTTCACCTGATGAACGATGCCGAAGCCTGGCGGCACCACACCAAAGGTATCGAAGGCCTGCATGCCCCATTTCATGAACTGGTAGCGCTCGTTGTTGCGCTGAAACTCCAGCTTCATGTTCAGGTCCATCGAATTCTTCTGGCCGTAGTAGTCGACCATGATGGAATGATCCACCACCAGATCAACCGGCACCAGCGGCTCGATTTTTTTCGGGTCTTTGCCCAGCTTGATGGCCGTGCTGCGCATGGCTGCCAGGTCGGCCAGCAACGGCACGCCGGTGAAGTCCTGCAGCACCACTCTAGCCACGACGAATGGAATCTCTTGCGTGCGCGCGGCATTCGGCTGCCAATTGGCGAGCTGCGCCACATGCTCGGCCGTGACGCGCTTGCCATCACAGTGGCGCAGCACCGATTCGAGCACGATGCGCAGCGACACCGGCAGCCGCGACACATGGGGGAACTCTTTGGCCAGCGCGGGCAGCGAATAGAACTTGCCTGTTTTGCCGCTGGCGGTTTTGAAAGACGTGAGTGTGGGCGCAAAGGCGTGCGCGCTGTTGCCATCAGGTAGGCGGGTGGGTAGTGGGGTAGGCGCGTTGGCCATGGCGGACTCCTTGGTTTTGAGGCACTAAGCTCCATTCTGGCAGGCGCCATACGTATCAAGATGTTTGCCAGCGGCATACCCCGACTGGCAGTCTGTGCTTGGGTGATTTGCGTTTGAAAAACCCATCAGATCAGCGCAGTGACCGCCAGGTGACCGCACCCGTTGGCGGCAGCCGCGTCACTGCCGCCTTCACGTGCTATCAATATAATAGCTGCTTGCGCACATATTTCCTGGGCTGGAAAAACTATTCGATATGCACCATGCGCACCTGCACCTGGACCCGGCCTGACTGTCGGCCTTGACTGACAACGCGCCTGCCCGCCCGCCGATGACGCCGAACGAAGAGCGGCAATAACTTGATCGTTTCAGTTTATCTTTAGGAACCTTCATGAACAATATTTCAACTTCCGCCAGCGAAGACCGCAAAAGGCTTTGGGACCTGATCAAAGACATCAAGTTCGGCATGCTGACGCACCGCCATTCGAGCGGCATGATGCACAGCTGCCCGCTGACCACGCAGAACAAAAAGCTTGATGAAGATTCGATGCTCTACTTCTTTATTTCGCGCAAGAGCGAAATGGCATCTGCGCTGGCTGCTGACGCCAACGTCAACGTGTCGTATGCGCATCCTGGCGACGACAGCTACGTGTCGGTGTCGGGCAAGGCAGTCATCGCCGACGACCAGGCAAAGAAAGAAGAGCTGTGGTCATCGTTCGCCAAGGCCTGGTTTCCGGGCGGCGTCAATGACCCCGACCTGGCCCTGCTGGAAGTAAGCATCCACCACGCCGAATACTGGGATGTGACGGAAAGCAAAATGGCGCAGCTGGCCAAAATGGCAACGGCAGCCGTCACCGGCAAGCAGCCGCATCTGGGTGAGCACAAGGAATTGAATCTGTCCTGATGGCTGATGGGCCAGCGCGGGCTACAGCGGTTTCCATTCGGCCAGGGCACCGTCTGGCAACGGAAATTGATCGAGATTGAGCGACATGCCGACCAGCGTCTGCCGACTAGCGTCATGGCGACCGGCGTGACGTAGCCCATGGTGCCCATCACACACAAAAAAAAGCGACCCGGCGGGCCGCTTTTTACCGTTGACGGGTCCCAAGGCCTCAGGCCGCGACCCCATCCTTCATCGTATCCGCCGCGTCGGTGTAATCCTTGACCTTGTCAAAATTCAGGTACTGGTACACCGTGTCGCTGGCAGCCGTCAGCACACCCATATCGGCCATGTATTCCGCTTTGGTCGGGATACGGCCGAGCTTGGAGCAGATCGCTGCGAGTTCGGCGGAACCCAGGTAGACATTTGAGTTTTTTCCGAGGCGGTTCGGGAAATTGCGTGTCGAGGTCGAGAACACCGTGGCGCCCTCTTTGACCTGTGCCTGGTTGCCCATGCACAGGCTGCAGCCTGGCATTTCCATGCGCGCACCGGCCGACCCCAGAACGCCGTAATGACCTTCTTCGGTCAACTGCTTGGCGTCCATCTTGGTCGGTGGTGCCATCCAGAGCTTGACGGGGATGTCGCGTTTGCCTTCGAGCAGCTTGCTGGCCGCGCGGAAGTGGCCGATGTTGGTCATGCAACTGCCGATAAACACTTCGTCGATTACCGCGCCTGAAACGTCAGACAAGGTCTTCACATCATCGGGGTCGTTCGGGCAGGCAACGATGGGTTCGTGGATATCGGCCAGGTCGATTTCGATCACGGCAGCGTATTCGGCGTCGGCATCGCCCTTGAGCAACTGCGGGTCGGCCAGCCAGGCTTGCATCGCGGCGATTCGTCGGTTGATGGTTCGCACGTCTGAGTAGCCGGTGGCAATCATCCACTTCAGCATCGTGATGTTGCTGGTGATGTACTCAATGATGGGTTCCTTGTTAAGGTGAACCGTGCAGCCACCAGCGGAGCGTTCGGCCGACGCGTCGCTCAATTCAAACGCCTGCTCGACCTTGAGATTCGGCAGGCCTTCGATCTCGAGAATACGGCCCGAGAAGATATTGACTTTGCCCCGCTTGGCAACCGTCAATAAACCGGCCTTGATGGCATACAGCGGAATCGCGTTGACCAAATCGCGCAATGTGACGCCGGGCTGCAATTCGCCTTTAAAGCGAACCAGCACAGACTCCGGCATATCCAGCGGCATGACGCCAGTAGCAGCACCAAATGCCACCAGGCCGGAGCCAGCCGGAAAGCTGATGCCAATCGGGAAACGCGTGTGGCTGTCGCCGCCGGTGCCGACTGTGTCGGGCAGCAGCATGCGATTCAGCCAGCTGTGGATGATGCCATCGCCAGGACGCAGCGGAACACCGCCGCGCGTGCTCATGAACTCGGGCAACTCGTGGTGCATCTTCACGTCCACCGGCTTCGGATAGGCGGCGGTATGGCAGAACGATTGCATCACCAGGTCAGCACTGAAACCGAGGCAAGCCAGGTCTTTGAGTTCGTCGCGAGTCATCGGACCCGTGGTGTCTTGTGAGCCCACCGAGGTCATTTTCGGCTCGCAATAAGTACCGGGGCGCACGCCCTGGCCTTCGGGCAGGCCGACCGCACGGCCAACCATTTTTTGCGCCAGCGTGAAGCCACGACCGCTATCGGCCGGGTTCTGCGGCAAGCGGAACTGGGTGGACACAGGAAGACTCAGGGCGAAGCGCGCCTTGGCGGTCAGGCTGCGGCCAACGATCAGCGGAATGCGGCCGCCGGCGCGCACTTCGTCAAACAGCACCTCGCTTTTGAGCTTGAACTCCGCAATCACTTGGCCGTCTTTGAGTGCCTTGCCGTCGTAAGGACGCAGCTCAATCACATCGCCCATGGCCATCTGACTCACGTCGAGCTCAATTGGCAGCGCCCCCGAGTCTTCCATGGTGTTGTAGAAAATTGGGGCTATTTTTGAGCCGAGGCAGACGCCACCAAAGCGTTTGTTGGGCACATAGGGAATGTCTTGTCCGGTGAACCACAGCACCGAGTTGGTGGCGGACTTGCGCGACGAGCCCGTGCCGACCACGTCGCCCACATAGGCCACCAGGTTGCCCTTGGCCTTGAGGCTGTCAATGAACTTCACCGGGCCACGTTTGCCGTCTTCCTCTGGTGTGACGCCAGGGCGCGCATTCTTGTGCATGGCGATAGCATGCAGCGGAATGTCGGGGCGGCTCCAGGCGTCAGGTGCGGGAGACAAATCATCGGTATTGATTTCGCCGGCGACCTTGAAGACCGTCAGCATGATGGATTCGGGCACTTCGGGGCGGCTGGTAAACCACTCGGCAGCTGCCCAGCTTTGCAGCACGGACTTGGCGTAGCTGTTGCCCTTCTCGGCTTTTTCCTGGACGTCGTGGAACTGGTCGAACATCAGCAGCGTATTTTTCAGGCCGCTCGCCGCCTGCGTGGCAACGCTGGCCTCAACATCGTCAAGCAGATCGATCATCGGGCTGATGTTGTAGCCGCCCAGCATGGTGCCCAGTAGCTGCGTGGCTTTCTCGCGCGAAATCAACGCACATTTTTCAGTGCCGTGCGCCACGGCCGCCAGGTAGCTGGCCTTGACCTTGGCTGCATCATCGACACCTGCCGGCACGCGGTGAGTGATCAAATCGAGCAGGAAGGTTTCTTCGCCGACGGGCGGGGCTTTCAGCAGTTCGATGAGCTCGCCGGTCTGGGCGGCGGTCAACGGCAGCGGTGGGATGCCCACGGCAGCCCGCTCGGCGACATGGTTACGGTAGGTTTGCAAAAAAGCGGACGACATGGGGTTCTCTCCTGGGATCAAAAATAAGGGCGCTGGAAACGCGGGCTTGATAAAAAATTATTGGGCAGCAGACGCCGGCGCAAGCGCAGGC
>JANPFZ010000069.1:0-6668 GCA_031423655.1 Polaromonas sp. | reverse complement strand
GGCGCAGTGGCCCTGAGCGCCGACGGGCTGGGCTACACCATCACCCCGACGCTGAACTTCAACGGCGCGGTCAGCCTGGGCTACAGCGTCACCGACGGCAACGGCGGCAGCGTGGCCGCCAGCCAGAGCTACAGCCTCAAGGCCGTCAACGACGTGCCCGACATGGACTTCGACAATGACGGCATGAGCGACATCCTGTGGCGCAACACCGCCACCGGCACCAACGCGATCTGGAAAAGCGGTAACAGCGCCACCCCTCAGGCCATATCAGCCGTAACCGACCAGAACTGGAAGATCGCCGGCACGGGCGACTTCGACGGCGACGGCAAGGCCGATATCCTGTGGCGAAACACAGTCACTGGCACCGGCACCATCTGGAAGAGCGGCAACAGCGCGACGCAGCAAACGGTTACGACCGTGGCCACCCAGGACTGGGCCATGATTGACGGGCTGGAAACCGGTGATCTGCTGACCGGCGGGGCTGGCGCCAACACCTTGCATGGCACCGTCAAGGCCGATGTGCTGTTCGGCAGCACGGGCCGCGACACCATGACGGGCAGCGCCGGGGCTGACACCTTTGTCTTTACCGCGCTGAACCAATCGGGCATCACAGCAGCCAGCCGCGACGTCATCACCGACTTCGTCAATGGCACCGACCGGATTGACCTGTCGGGCATTGACGCCAACACGACTGTCATCGGCAACGATGCGTTTACCTTCATCGCCACCGGGGCCTTCCTGGGCGGCGGGGCGGCCGGTGCGGGTCAGCTGCGCTACAGCTTTGCGGGCACCAACACCATCGTCGAAGGTGATGTCAATGGCGACGGCACGGCTGACTTCCAGATTCAGCTGACCGGCAATCACACCATGACTGCTGCTGACCTGGTGGTTTAAGAGCCTGAATAGCGCCGGCAACTCCGCAGGCCTCTGTTACAAAAAGAACCCCCGCCCTCAAGCGGGGGTTTCGTGTATTTGTCACGTCAACTTCGTGCTTGAGGGCTGGAATATGTGAAATCAATGACTTACGATATGAAACATATTGTGAATTAACCGCAGCATTAGCAACATGAAGCCCACACCATGATCTCTCCACTCAAGCTACCCAACAATGAAATCGCTGCGGCGCTAGGAGATTTCAAGGGTGCTTTTCGCACAGTGGGCATATTCAGCGCCATCATCAACATGATGCTGCTGGTGCCCTCGCTGTACATGCTGCAGGTGTATGACAGGGTGCTCGCCAGCCAGAACGTGACAACCTTGCTGATGTTGACGCTGATGGTTTTGGGTGCCTTCATGTTGACCAGCGCGCTGGAGTTCGTGCGCAGCTTTGTGCTCATCCGGGTCGGTGCCCAGCTCGACATGAAGCTGAACAAGCGGATATACACCGCAGCGTTTGAACAGAATCTGAAAAAAGCCGGCGGCAACGCGGGCCAGGCTTTGCAAGACCTCACCACCATCCGGCAATTCGTTACCGGAAACGGACTGTTCGCATTTTTTGATGCGCCATGGTTCCCGGTTTACCTGGTTGTCATTTTTCTTTTCAGCCCGTCGCTTGGGGTGTTTGCGCTTTGCGGAACTACAGTGCTAATCATTTTGGCGTTCGTGAACGAAACGATTTCGAAAAAACCGCTCGCTGAAGCCAGCGGTATGGCCATTTCTGCGGGCAACCTTGCTACCAACAATCTGCGAAACGCCGAAGTCATCGACGCCATGGGCATGCTGCCCAACCTGATGCAGCGCTGGTTCAAACTCCACGGCCGGTTTTTAAGGCTGCAGGCCGAGGCCAGCGAGAAAGCCGGAATCATCGGAGCGGTAACGAAGTTTTTCCGCACTTCCCTTCAATCCCTGATCCTGGGCTTCGGTGCGCTGCTGGTACTGGACGGAAAAATAACCCCTGGAATGATGATCGTGGCCTCGATTCTCATGGGCAGAACGCTCAGTCCGGTCGAGCAATTGATCGGGATCTGGAAGACCTGGAGCAGCACCCGCAGCGCCTATGACCGACTCAATGAATTGCTGACCGCAAACCCACCACGCATTACTGGCATGCCTTTGCCCAAACCCAAGGGCCAGATAGCGCTCGAATCTGTAACCGCCGCGCCACCAGGCTGCCCGGTGGCGATTCTTAAGAATCTGAATTTCACACTGTTTCCTGGCGACGTGCTGGGCGTCATTGGGGCCAGCGGATCAGGCAAGTCCACACTGGCGCGGCTGTTGGTGGGTGTCTGGCCCGCAGCGGTTGGCAAGGTTCGGCTTGACGGTGCCGACATCTATCAATGGAACAAGGACGAGCTGGGTCCATCCATAGGTTATCTGCCGCAAGACATTGAACTCTTCGCAGGAACCGTCAATGAGAACATTGGCCGGTTCGGCGAGATTGACCCGGAGCAGGTGATCGAGGCGGCCATGCGCGCAGGCGTACATGAAATGATTCTTCAGTTCCCGCAGGGCTACGACACGCCGCTGGGCGATGGCGGGGCGGGTTTGTCCGGCGGTCAAAAGCAGCGCATCGGTCTGGCAAGGGCCATGTATGGCGACCCGTCGCTGCTGGTGCTCGACGAACCCAATTCGAATCTGGACGAAACCGGCGAGCAGGCACTGACTGCGGCGATCATCGATTTCCGCAAACGCGGCAAAACCGTCGTGCTGATTACCCACCGAAGCAGCGCCATCAACGTCACCAGCAAGTTGCTGCTGCTTCGTGACGGTGTGGCACAGATGTTCGGCCCCACAGCGCAGGTGCTGGCTGACTTGACCAAAGCGGCGCAGCAGCAGACGCAGCCACAGCCCGGAAAACCAGCGGTGCTGTCGGCAGTATCCACAAACGACTCATCAGGCATCCGCGCAGCTGCGGCCAGCTGATGCCCTGCGCACTTCGCCAGGCCAACAGGTAATCACGACCATGAAACCCTTATTTGCCACCAAACCCGCAGCCACCAATGTTCAATCCCGGGATGTGGCCATCGCCGAAGTCAGCACCGACATGGCGCCGCACACCCGGCTCGGTTGGTGGATCGTGATCGCTGGCCTCGGTAGCTTTGTGCTGTGGGCCTCACTGGCGCCGCTGGACAAAGGCGTGCCGCTCAGCGGCACTGTGACGGTGGCAACCAACAAGAAGGCGGTTCAGCACCTGACCGGCGGTACCGTTGAGGCCATTTTGGTTAAGGAGGGCGACAAGGTGAAAGCTGGCGACGTACTGGTTCGCATGAACGCTGTACAGTCGCGCGCCAACGCAGAAAGCAGTCGCGTGCAATATTTCGCCGCCCGCAGCGCGGAGGCGCGCCTGATTGCAGAACGCGACGGTAAACGAAGCATTGTTTTTCCACCTGAGCTGGAAGGTGTCAAAGCCGACCCGCGCGTGGCGGTCAACATCAGCCTGCAGCAGCAATTGTTCAGCTCGCGCCAGTCGGCCATTCAAAGCGAGCTTTCCGCGCTCGACGAAAACATGGCCGGCCTGGTGCTGCAAAACCAGGGGCTGGAAGAATCCCGCGATGGTAAAAAAGTACAGCTTCAATTTTTGAAAGAGCAGCTCGACGGCATGCGTGATCTGGCCAAAGAAGGCTACGTGGCACGCAACCGCCTGCTGGAGCTGGAGCGAACTTACGCCCAGCTCGATACCGCGTTATCTGAGGACGCAACCAATATCGCGCGCGGCAAACGGCAGATTTCAGAATTCAAGCTCAAGCGTCTGCAACGCCAGCAGGAATACCAGAAAGAAGTCCGTACGCTGCTTTCAGAAACCCAAAAAGAGGCCGAGGCGCTGTCTAACCGCCTCAATGGTCTTGACTACGACCTGGACAATGTCATGGTCAAGGCGCCGGTGGACGGCACCGTGGTGGCCATGAACGTTTTCACCCACGGCGGCGTGGTGGCCCCAGGCTTCCGGCTGATGGACATTGTTCCGAGCGAAGACGCGCTGGTCATCGACGGACAACTACCGGTGCATCTTGTCGACAAGGTTCACCCCAACCTGCCGGTCGAGCTGATTTTTTCGGCTTTCAACCAAAACCATACGCCGCACATTCCCGGCATGGTCACCCAGGTTTCGGCAGACCGTCTGGTTGATGAAAAAACCGGCCAGCCCTACTACAACCTCAAGGCCAAGGTCGCGCCGGAAGGCATGAAAATGCTCGCCAACCTGCAGGTTCGCCCCGGCATGCCGGTTGAACTGTTCGTCAAGACCGGCGAGCGAACCATGATGAACTACCTCTTCAGGCCCCTCGTTGACAAATTCAAGATGTCAATGACGGAGGAATAAGGATGATGGCCCGCGTGTTTCGGCAGCCACTTGCCTTGATTTTGTGCGGGGCGGCGCTTTTCCAGCCACTGGACGCAGCCGCGCTCGGTTTGCTGCCAGCCTACGAAGCGGCATTGGCAAATGACCCGCTGTATCGCGCGGCGCAACGCGAAAACGAAGCGGGGCAACAGTTCAAGGAACTCGGGCTCTCCAATCTGCTGCCCAACGTGTCGGCGAGTTATTCCCGAAACCGGAACCAGGCCGACATCTCCACGTCATCGGCGCGCGGCGAGGTCACCGAACGCCGGAACTACACCGGGCTGGCCGCATCACTGCAGGTGCGCCAACCGCTGTACCACCCCGAGGGACACGCCCGCTACCGCCAGGGAATCGCGCAGACGAGTGCCAGTGATGCACAGTTTGCAGCCCGCAGCCAGGATTTGATCGTGCGTCTGGTGGGTTTGTACACACCCGCCAAATACGCCGAAGACCAGCTGGCCCAGGCCATCGCCCAGCGTGACGCCTATGCCGAGCAGCGTCAATCCAATGCGCGCCTGTTCCAGCGCGGCGAAGGCACGCTCACCGATGTGCTGGAAACGCAGGCCAAATTCGATCTGGCCGAAGCCCAGGTGCTGGAAGCCAGAGACAACCTGATCAACACCCGCGATGCACTGGCCGCCATGGTGGGCCAGGACATCGAAAAACTGGACCCACTGGCCGACGATTTTCGCGTCAGGCCCATGCTGCCCGAAACCTTTGAGGCCTGGAAACAAAGCACACTCGCCAACAACCCCGAAATTCTGGCGCAGCGTTATGCGGTGGAAATAGCCCGCGAAGAGATCAACAAAAGCCGGGCCGGCCACTCGCCCCGCCTTGACCTGATTGCCAGCACCGGCAAGAACAGCTCCGACACCACCAACACCTTCAATCAAAGTGCAAAGGTCCATACGATAGGCGTGCAGTTGAATGTGCCGCTTTACGCCGGTGGCGCTGTCACGGCATCCACCAGCCAGGCCGTCGCCAACTACAGCAAGGCGCAGGCAGATCTGGACGCGAAAACAAACCTGGTAGTGCTGGAACTGCGCAAACAATACAACCTGACCTTGAGCAGTGCCGTCAGAATTGATGCGGCAGCCAAAGCACTCAGCTCGTCCACCCTGCTGGTGGAAGCCACGCGGAAAAGCGTCAAGGGCGGTCAGCGAACCAACCTCGATGTGCTCAATGCGCAGCAGCAATTGTTTGAAGCCAGGCGCGACCTGGCGCTGGCACGCTACAACTACCTGCTGGGTTACCTGCGCCTGCGCTATGCCGCCGGCACCCTCAGTTTCGCCGACCTCACCGACATCGCTGGCTATTTCGTCGCCGGCCAGTAAGTCGGTCTCGTGATCAGCCTCGCTGTTGGCAGCCCAAAGTGGCGTAGCTAAACCAATTCAAAGCTACCAACGCAAAGTCATTTTGCTATTATTTCAATAGCTTTTTGCGCATGTATTACTTGGGCTGCAGGCATTTTTTATGCACAGAGCAGCCCGTTTCCGGTCTTGCAGCGAAACAGCCTCGCCGGCGTAGTCCGCCCATAGCACCGGCAGTCACGATTGTGTTGTCAAGCATCCGCGCGCTGGAGGCCACCCCGCTGCAACACCGCTCCCGCTAACCCGACCTGCAGCGCGTGACATGTCCCCGCACACCCTGCGCGCGTCGCAAAGGATGTAAGAATCCTTGAGGCCTGCCGACCAGTTTCAATCTGCCTGGAGTTTTAATTTTCATGCGTCATCGCCGCCCCCATCAATGTCTTATTTCGCGCCGCCAAAGCCTTGCCTTGATCGGCTCAGGCTTCGTCGCCCCTGCTTTCGGCCAGACCGGCACCGCGTGGCCCGCCATCGAGAGCAAGGCACGCGGGCAAAAAATTTTCTTCAATGCCTGGGGCGGTAGCGAGCGCACCAATGCCTATCTTCAATGGGCGGCATCGGAAGCAACGAAGCGATTTGGCTTGCAGGTCGAGCATGTGAAATTGACAGACACAGCAGAGGCAGTCAAACGCGTGCGCAGTGAAAAAGCCGCGGGCAAACAAACCGGCGGCAGCGTCGATCTGATCTGGATCAACGGCGAAAACTTTTTGACCCTGAAGCGCGAGGCGCTGCTGTTTGGGCCTTTTTCTGAAAGCCTGCCGAATTACAAATGGGTGGACGTGATCGGCAAGCCCACCACACGCAGCGATTTTTCAGAACCCGTGGACGGCCTGGAAGCGCCGTGGGGCATGGCACAGTTCACTTTTTTTGCTGACCGAAAACGCGTGCCGAAACCGCCGCTCAGCATGGCCGAGCTCGCCGCATTTGCGCGCGCCAATCCGGGCCGCGTCAGCTATCCACGCCCGCCGGACTTCACTGGCACGACGTTTTTGAAGCAGGCCCTGCTGGAGCTGAACACCGATCGC
>JANPFZ010000068.1:0-1797 GCA_031423655.1 Polaromonas sp. | reverse complement strand
TACACCAGCGGCACCACCGGCAAGCCCAAGGGCGTGCAGCGCGACACCGGCGGCTACGCGGTGGCGCTGGCGGCCAGCATGAAACATATTTTCGACGGCTGCGCAGGCGAAACTTACTTTTCGACCAGCGACATCGGCTGGGTCGTCGGTCACAGCTACATCATCTATGGGCCGTTGATTGCCGGCATGGCAACCATCATGTATGAAGGCCTGCCGACGCAGGGTATGGACGGCCAGCCCGATGGCGGTATCTGGTGGAGCCTGGTCGAAAAATACAAGGTGACCGCGATGTTCAGTGCGCCCACGGCGGTGCGCGTTTTAAAGAAGCAGGACCCGGCGCTGCTCAAAAAATACGACTTGTCCAGCCTGCGCGCCTTGTATCTGGCGGGCGAGCCGCTGGACGAACCGACAGCGCGCTGGATCAGCGACGGGCTGAACGTGCCCATCATCGACAACTACTGGCAGACCGAGACCGGTTGGCCGCTGCTCACGGTGGCCAACGGCGTTGAGAAAACGCCGAGTAAATTCGGCAGCCCGGGCGTGCCGATGTACGGCTACCGCGTCAAGCTGCTGCATGAAGCCACCGGTGAAGAGCTGACACAGCCGAATGAGAAGGGTGTGGTCGTGCTCGAAGGGCCGACGCCACCGGGCTTCATGCAAACCATCTGGAAAGACGACACGCGTTTCGTCAACACCTACTGGAAAAGCGTGCCAGGAAAAATGGTTTACAGCACCTTCGACTGGGGCATTCGCGATGAAGACGGTTACTACTTCATCCTGGGCCGCACCGACGATGTGATCAATGTGGCCGGGCATCGACTCGGCACCCGCGAAATCGAGGAAAGCATCTCGGGCCACGCAGCGGTCGCTGAAGTCGCGGTGGTGGGCGTTGCCGATGCGCTGAAGGGGCAGGTGGCGATGGCGTTTGTGGTGCCTAAAGACTCGAGCGTGCTCGATGACGGCGCCGCAGCATTGAAGCTTGAAGGCGAAATCATGAAGCGCGTTGATGGCGACCTGGGCGCAGTGGCGCGGCCGTCTCGCGTGCGCTTCGTCAGCCTGCTGCCTAAAACCCGCAGTGGCAAATTGCTGCGTCGTGCGATTCAGGCGGTGTGCGAGGGGCGTGACGCCGGCGACCTGACGACCATGGACGACCCGGCTGCACTGCAGCAGATTCGGGACCGCGTCGCAGTTGGATAAGCAGCCAGAGGTGGGGGCGGTGAAGGCTGAAGTTAGACGTGGTTCTCCGAAGCGTTTTAAAGTAGGGAGTCGGCCCATTCAATTTTCCGCCACCCAACGTCATCCACCGCCATGCACCAGTTCACTCACGCAGCGGGCACCAGAACCTACGGGTTTCGCGACCTCAAGGACCTGCTGGCCAAAGCCACTCCGCTGCGCTCTGGTGACCTGCTGGCCGGCGTGGCGGCCGCCAGTGCCGAAGAGCGCGTGGTGGCGCAGATGGCGCTGGCCGATTTGCCGTTAACCACTTTTTTGAACCAGGTCGTGGTGCCCTACGAAAGCGATGAGGTCACCCGGCTGATCATCGACGGGCACGATGCTGCGGCCTTCAAGACCATCAGCCATTTGACGGTCGGCGACTTTCGCAACTGGCTGCTGGGTGATGAGGCTGACAGTACCGTGCTGTCAAAAGTCGCAGCGGGCATCACGCCCGAAATGGCGGCGGCGGTGTGCAAGCTGATGCGTAACCAGGACCTGATTCTGGTGGCGCAGAAATGCCGCGTTGTCACCGCATTTCGCGGCACCATCGGTTTGCCGGGTCGCCTGTCAACGCGCCTGCAG
>JANPFZ010000067.1:0-5097 GCA_031423655.1 Polaromonas sp. | reverse complement strand
CAAGCCATTTCGCGCTGATTTTGCCGAATGGCCGGGCTGTGGCTGCGGCGCTCGCGATTGGCGTTCCGGCCGTCGCGCTGGGTGTTTTTGTCTTTCAATGGGTGGCGCGGCAGCTTTCCCTCAACGCGCGCTGGCGCCTCCACGCGGGCGCCCGATTCTTAGTCGCCGGCGCTGTCGCGGTGTTGCCGATTTCTGCTTTTTTGTGGATGGTGTGGCCGCTGATATTGGTCAATGCGCAGGCGCTTTACTTCGCGCAGCATGTGGGCACCAACGCGCTGCTGGCCTGGGTTTTCGGGCATACGCTGGCGGCGGGGGCAACGCCGCTGGTGGTGACGTTTGCGCGCATGGTGCATCCGGATCTGCCAGTCGAAATTGAAGCCTATGCGCGCAAGGTGACGGCGGCGTGGACGGTGTTTTTCCTGCTGACCTGCGCCATCTCGGTGATTTTGTTTTTCGCCGCGCCGCTGGCGGTCTGGTCTGCGTTTGCGGTGCTGCTTCAGTGGCCGTCGGTCGCCGTTTTTTTTGTCGGTGAATACCTGCTACGCCGACGTCTGTTCAGCCAGTTTGAGCATGCCAGTCTGAAACAGGGCTTTGATGCCTACAACCAGCACCAGTCGCGCACGCCACCGCCTGCCTGCGCTTCGAAACCGTGATGGCCGCTTCCTCGTCGAGGCTGCCACTTATCGCGTATGCGGACAGGGAGCGGCCGCTGGCCTATCGGCACGGAGCGGTCATCACCGCAGCGCAATACCTTGCTGATGTGTACCACTGCGCAAAACGGCTTCCCCCATCAACTTATGTGCTGCTGGCGTGCCAGGACCGGTACGCGTTTGCGGTCGGTTTTGGCGCAGCGATGGTGCGCGGGCAAAGCTGCCTGTTGCCGTCCACCCATACCGTAGAGCTGATCGCGAACCTGGCCAGCACCTACGAAGCGCTGTATTGCCTGACCGATGACCCGGCATGCGCGTTTGATCTGCCAACAACACTGATTGAAGCGGGCTTGCTGAGCGACTTGCCAGCCGAAGGGCTGCAGGGCATTCCCTTGATCGCTGGCGATCACGTTGCGGCTTATGTCTACACCTCTGGCAGCACCGGCCTGCCGGTCGCTCACCCCAAACATTGGGACAGGCTGGTTGCCAATGTGCAAAGTGAAGGCGCTCGCCTCGGAATCGTGCCGGGCAGCGGCTACACCATCGTCGGCACCGTGCCGCCGCAGCACATGTACGGTTTTGAATCCACCGTACTGTTGGCGCTGCAAAACGGTGCCGCGTTCGAGGCCGGCCGACCGTTTTACCCCGCCGATATTGAGCGGGCCATTGCCGGCGTGCCGCGGCCGCGCGCAATGGTCACAACACCTTTCCACTTGCGCGCTTGGCTGACTGAAGTGGCTGCGCCGTCGGCGCGTGATCTGCTGGTCAGCGCCACAGCGCCGCTGGCCATCACGCTGGCAGAAGAAGCCGAGGAGAAGACCGGCGCGCGGCTGCTAGAAATTTATGGCAGCACCGAGACCGGGCAACTCGCGACCCGCCGCACTACTGAAACGTCAGACTGGACGACTTTTGACGGCATCGTCATCCACCAGACCGAAGCCACGTCAATCGCCAGCGGCACGCAGGTTGAGGGCCATGTGCCCATCAACGATGTGCTGGAGTTGAAAAGCGAACGCGTTTTCATCCTGCACGGCCGCACCGCAGACATGGTCAACGTTGCCGGAAAGAGCACCACGCTGGACTACCTGAATCACCAATTGTTGTCGATAGAGGGCGTCGAAGACGGTGCTTTTTTTGCTCAGGGCGTATCGACGGAAGGCACCGGAAACACCACGCGTCTGGCGGCCGTGGTGGTAGCGCCTACGCACACTTTTGAGAGCTTGCAGACCGCGTTGCGGCGCAAGATTGCGTCGGCGTTTTTGCCCCGACCGCTCAAGCTGGTGACGAGTTTGCCGCGCAACGGCACCAGCAAGTTGCCGCGAGAAGCCTTGCTTGCGCTGATCAGGGTTCCATCCGATGACTGAGCCAGGCGATGTGCCCTACAAGGCTCGTTTCGACATACCGCTGGATCACCCGTGCTTTCCCGGCCATTTCCCTGGACAACCGATTTTGCCGGGTGTGTTGCTGCTCGCGCGGGTGATGTCCCTGGCCCAGGCCCGCCTGGCACGGACGTCGGATGAATGCACCGTATACAACGTCAAATTTCTGGCTACTGTGGTGCCGGGCGATGCTCTTGACGTGCAATTGGCATGTACAAATTCGAACGAGTACAAGTTCACGGTTCGTATTTCAGCGGCGGGCGATGCAGAGGGTGTGCTTGCCTGCAGTGGCCAATTGCGCCTGGATTTGTCCTGAGTTTCAGGCATATGAAGCCCTCCATGCAGGCCGGCGTCAAAAGCCGAAAAAGCTGGGCCGAACAAGGCGAACGCGGTAACCGGTTTGCTTTGCAGGTGATCGCGTGGATTGCATTGCATCTGGGGCGGCGTCTTTCACGCGCGGTGCTGGTTCCGGTGGTGGCCTATTTTTATCTGTCCTCTCCAAAAGCCCGGCGCGCATCGGCGAGGTTCCTGGCGCGTATTCCCGGTTTCGGTCATGGGGCAGGGGCTGTTTTTCGCCATCTGTACACCTTCGCTGCTGTCACGCTGGACCGCATCTATTTTCTGAATGGCCGCCTGGACCTGTTTGACGTCAGGATCGAAGACGACCAGAACCAGGCGCTGGGTACGGCCACGCGCGGTATCGGCATGTTTTTGATGGGCGCGCACATGGGCAGCTTTGAAAGCGTGCGCAGCATCGCCAGGCAGCACCCTGACCTCAGAATGGTGCTGTTGATGTACGAAGACAATGCGCGCAACATCAAGCAACTGCTCAGCGCCATCAATCCCGAAGCGCAGCAAGACATCATCGCGCTCGGGCAGCCAAGTTCCATGCTTCAGGTGAGGGACCAGTTGAAGGAAGGCGCGCTGATCGGTGTGCTGGCGGATCGATCAATTGACTCAGCCAACGAAGTTCCGGTCAGCTTTTTAGGCCGGGAAGCCATCTTTCCCTTGGGCCCGTTTCGCCTGGCGGCGATGTTGAAACACCCGGTCTTCTTCATGGTGGGTATTTACGAAGGCCGTAACCGTTACACCATCCACCTGGAGTCGGTGATGGACTTTTCCAGCGTTGGGCCCGCAGATCGCGAGCAGGCCAGCCAGGCGGCCCTGGTCCGCTACGTCCAGTTGGTCGAGCAACATTGCTTGAAGACGCCTGACAACTGGTTCAATTTTTTCGATTTCTGGCAAGACGACGAGACCCCCGCATGAAAAGCTTTACCACCTTTATTTCCTCGCTTGTGTTGGTTGTTGTGTGTAGCGCGCGTGCGCAAGCCGGTGACATCGACATGCCCAGCCTGATGCGCTTGTTTGCTGTCAGCAAACACATCAAGGCTGAGTTCGTGGAGCGCAAGTTTCTGCAGATTCTGGATACGCCGGTGGAGTCCAACGGTGAACTTGTTTTTCGGGCGCCCAGCCGCCTGGAAAAACGCACCAGACTTCCCCGGACTGAAACGCTCATCATCGATGGCAACAGCGTCTCGATTGAACGCGGGTCACTCAAAAGAACCCTGCCGCTCGATGAATTTGCCGACATGGCCTCCATGGTTCGAAGTCTCACCGCCACCTTTCGGGGCGATCAGGTCAGCATCGAACAGTCTTTTAAATGGAAGCTTTCAGGTCCCGCTGAAAGATGGCAACTGGTGCTCACGCCCAAAAGCAGCAAGCTGTTCATCACGCTGAAGGAAATTCGTTTGTCTGGCGACAACGCTTATGTACACACCGTGGAAACCCAATTGACGGACGGCGACCGGTCGCTGATGACGCTGAGCCGGCCCGTTGCCTTGCCGACGGAATAGAAGCCAAAGGATTGGCCGATCCCTAGATCATGCCGCCGTTGATCGAGATAATCTGGCCGGTGATGTAGCCAGCATTTTTCCCCGCCAGAAACGTCACCAGCGCCGCCACTTCCTGCGGCGTTCCTGTGCGCTTCATGGGCACCATTCGCGCCACCGCTTCAGCATCAAACAGGCCCTTGATCATCGGTGATTCGATGATGCCCGGCGCCACCACATTGACCGTTACGCCCCGGCTGGCCACTTCTTGCGCCAGTGACTTGGTGGCGCCATGCAAGGCCGCTTTGGCCGCTGCGTAATTGACCTGTCCGCGATTGCCCGCAATGGCTGCCACCGAAGAAATATTGATGATGCGCCCATACCGGGTGCGCAACATGGGCAGCATGAGCGGCTGAGTGACGTTGAAAAAACCGTTGAGTGAAACGTCGATGACGCTGTTCCACTGGGCAGAATTCATGCCCGCAAAAACGGCATCGTCATGAATGCCGGCGCAATTGACGATTACCTGAAATGCTTTCTCTTCTGCCAGAGCCTCCAGCACGCTTCTCGTCGCGTCGGCGTTGGTCACGTCAAACTGCAGCGCACTGGCCGCGCCACCGCTGGCGATGATTTTCTGAGCCAGGGCCTGCGCCGCTTCCATCGAGCTGTTGGCGTGAATGAAAACCTCCAGCCCGTCCGCAGCCAAAGCTTCGCAGATCGCGGAGCCCAAAGCCCCGCTGCCGCCGGTCACCAAGGCTCTTTTTTTCTCGGTCATGAAATGCTTTCAATTGGACGCGGGCATCAGGATGACCGTGGCTTTGCCTTCGAGTAAATTGCGGCCAGCAGCACCCACCGTGAATGAATACACCATGCTGTTTTCATTACCCATGAGTTGAGTCGCGTTGATTTCAAGATCAGCTTTAATGTCGTCAAGCCGATGGACCTTGAGATCAAGCGAACGCACGCCAGCCAGTCGGCCGCCACGCGGCAGTTTGTCACTTTGGCCAGAGATAAGCGTGCCGTGAATCGCCATCGCCTGGGCGGCATATTCCACTCCGCAAACCGCGTGCAGCAGGCCGTTTTCACGAAGCGGGTTGGTGACGAGGCGATGAGAAGTCGCCCTGCAGGTGATGCTTTGAGGGTCGTAATGTGTCACGCCAGCCAGCAGGCACATGTCGCCCTGGTGCGGTATCAGCCGGGCGATCTGGGCTGCGTCCAGCTTGAAAAGTTCATCGGCGG
>JANPFZ010000066.1:0-2013 GCA_031423655.1 Polaromonas sp. | reverse complement strand
ATGCGAGCGCATTCAAGCCCGAAGCCCGAGCCTGCGCCGGTGAGAACGGCGGTCTTGTTTTTGAAGTCGGTGATCATGTTGGAGCTCCTGGAGGGTGAAAGTTATTCGGGGCGCAGCATCTCGACATGCGCAATGCCGTCTTCGACATACGGCGCGCCAGTGGCCTCAAACCCGTGCTGCCGATAAAAGTTTTCCAGCCGCGCCTGGGCGCCAATGCGTA
Source organism: Polaromonas sp. (assembly GCA_031423655.1). Taxonomy (GTDB): domain Bacteria; phylum Pseudomonadota; class Gammaproteobacteria; order Burkholderiales; family Burkholderiaceae_C; genus Polaromonas. The sequence goes on along the minus strand of JANPFZ010000066.1, from coordinate 1,793 downwards.
TCGCCTGGGGCCCCCACTGCTGCGTGACGCTCGCTATGGCGCGGTGCACCAGCACATGCCCTGCTCCGCTTCCACGCAGCTCACTGTGCGTGATGAGGCGCCCGATGCTGGCCTCTTTGAACTTCATGCCGGCCGCGAAACATCGTGCGTAGGCGACCAGACGGCCGTTTGAGGTGCCCAGCAAATGCATCGCAGCCGTATCGGCGCCGTCCATGTCCTGAAAAACGCAGGCTTGCTCCACCACAAAGACCTCGCTGCGTAGTTGAAGCGCGGCGTACAGCTCGATCAATGTCAGTGCGTCAAAGGCGATGAATTTCCAGTCGATCCCGTTATCAATTTTGCTCATGCCAGCTTGGCTTCCTTCAGCACATAGCCGATGCGCGGGAAATGTACATGCACCGTGCCGGCGCGTTCGTCTTCTCGGCGCAGCGTGTAGTGCATGCGGGTGGCGGCGATGAGTTCGCCTCCGGTCGGCTCGGGGCCGAAGCTTTCACTGGTGACATGTACGCGGCTGCCTAGCGCAATGCCGTGCTCGTCCTGAAAAATATCATTGTGCAAAAGCGCGGGGCTGGATGCCGCCGCCACGTCAATCGCCTCTTGCGCACTGTATTTTTCGAAGCTGCCGTGGCCGATGGCGTGCAGGCGATCCATCCACTCCAGAACGGCGGGGGTCACGTTCAAAATATCAGCCAGCACCGAGGTGCGGGTTCGCGTGAACCACAGCGGGTGGTAGCTTGCGAAGTCGGTGATGCAGGGCACATCACCGAGCAGAAAAGGCCCGCTATCGAGCATGTCTGACAGGCGGCGCAGGTAGGACTTGTAGGCGCCCGCGGCATCGGCAAAGTGCATGCGCGGCGAGCCGCTGCGCATGGCTTTGCGGTCATCCATAAACGCCTGGGCAGCCTGGGGCGGTGTATGGTCGAAGAGCTGCGCCAAGCCTTTGGGCTGCATGCTGTAGGCCATTGCGGTCCAGAACAGCGTGTTGTCGGCCCAATGCGCCAGCGTACGCGCCAGGCCCTTGCTGGGTTCCGGGTACAGCGTGGGAAGCGGCTGCAGGTGTTCAAGCACGTCGCTGATCAAAGCGGTGTCGCAATAAATATCGCTGCCGATTTGCAGCACGGGCGTTTTACGATAGCCACCGGTCAACGCCACCAGGTCAGGCTTGGGCGCAATCGATGGAATCACCACCGACTTCCAGGGCAGATTTTTATAGCCGAACATCAGCCGGATTTTTTCGGAAAAAGGTGAGCTGGGGTAGTGGTGAAAAATCAGCGCGCTCATGGGTGTCTCCTGAACAGGATATTTACGGTTACTGCGGCATGGCCCGGGCAATGATGCTTTCGAAATGAGTGTCGGCGGCCAGCGTGCCGAAGGTGTAGCCCCAGTTGCCGGCAATGCGCGACTCGCAAAACGCGTCAAATACTTCTGCAGGTGCGCTCTGGCACAGCAGGGCGCCCTGCACTGCCAGCGCCACGTCTTGCGCCAGCTGGCGGGCTTCTGATTCATTGGCCATGCCTTCGATGCGGGCCGGCAAGGCGGCGGTCATGCGGTCAAGCGCCGGGTGAGCGCCTTTGGCTGGAGCCAGTTCGTGCAGCAACGCGGCCACGGCATCACCTTTGCGCAAGGCACGCAGCAAGTCGAGCACCATGATGTTGCCCGCGCCTTCCCAGATCGAGTTGAGCGGCATCTCGCGGTAGATGCGCGCCATAACGCCTTCGCCGTCTGCTTCCACGTAGCCGTTGCCGCCCAGGCATTCCATCGCTTCCTGCGCGAAATGGCTGCCGCGCTTGCAG
>JANPFZ010000065.1:0-25251 GCA_031423655.1 Polaromonas sp. | reverse complement strand
GCGGCTTGGGGCAAGGTGATGAACCTGGATCGCTACGACCTGGCTTGATCTGAAGACAGCGTTTTAAACGCGTCCTGAGCAGCGCAGCCGCCACCTGGTACCGGACTTATTCGGACTGGCTGGCGGCTGCGCCATTTGTAGTGCAGCGGCTGTCTGGTTTCAAGGCTTAATCGCAAGCTTGATTTCAAGGTTAATCTCAAGCTCAATCTCAAGATTTAAACCTGCAGGAGTCCACTATGCCAACGTCCCACTCACCTCACATCGCTCCACCCCGCTATCCCGCGCCCGACCTTTCCAGCCTGCCCGATGACATTCGCACGCGCATTCTGGCGGTGCAGGAAAAAGCCGGCTTCATCCCCAATGTGTTTCTCGGCTTGGCGCGCCGCCCGGCCGAATGGCGTGCGTTCTTTGCGTACCACGACGCATTGATGCTGATTGAAGAAGGATCAAACCCCACCGGCACCTTGACCAAGGGCGAGCGCGAGATGATCGTCACTACCACCAGCGCGGCCAACCACTGCCTGTATTGCGTGGTGGCGCACGGTGCGATTTTGCGCATCTACGAGAAAAAACCGCTGTTGGCCGACCAGGTAGCCGTGAACTATCGCAAGGCTGACATCACACCGCGTCAGCGCGCCATGCTCGACTTTGCGATGAAGGTCTGCCTGCATTCACACCAGATTGACGAGGCAGATATCGATGCCTTGCGACCGCATGGCTTCGACGACGAAGACGCCTGGGACATCGCGGCCATCACCGCATTCTTTGGCTTGTCGAACCGCATGGCGAGCTTCAGCGGCATGCAGCCGAACCCTGAGTTTTACTTGATGGGGCGTGTGCCCAAGCCTTTGAAGAATAGCTAGTTGCTATTATTTTAATAGCTACTTACGCAAGTATTGATTGGGCTTCCGGGATTTTTTAACCATAAATGACGAACTGTCAAGCTTCTACCAGGCCGCGTACCCAGGCTGGCAGCGGTAGCGCTTTTTGGGCCGGAAAATCAACCCAGATGGTGGTGGCACCGCCCGCTGCGTACACCACGCCCGGCGCATCGGCGCGCTCCATCGTGACCCAGGTTTCAAATGTGGTGCGGGCCGGGTCGCTGACATACATCTTGATCATTACGTCGCCCGGGTATTCAAGCTGTTTGTAGAAGTTGCAGAACGCGTTGACGATGACCGGGCCCTCGCCTTTTTCATCCGGCATGCAGCCAGTGACGCGCATCCAGTCGATGCGGATGATTTCCATGTAGCGGAAGTAGCTCGTGTTGTTGAGATGCCCCATCGCATCCATGTCGCCCCAGCGGATGGGTATCGTCATTCCATAGACGAATTTTTTCTTCTCGGGAATTTCAATTTTCATACATCACTTCCTGAAACGGGCTGACGGTACAACGGGTTGACGGTACGCTGGATGCTATTACATTAATAGCAGATTGCGCAGTTGCTAATTGGGCTGGATCCCAAAAACATTCTAAGCACGCACCGTTCAGGCACCAAAGCCGTCGTCTGCAGCAATCACCGCACCATTGACGAAGTGACTCTCGCCACTGGCCAGCATGACCAGCAGCGCATCGAGGTCTTGCGGTTTGCCGATGCGTTTGCGCGGCAGCATCTGCACCAGTTTTTTCCCCTGCTCGGTTTCCCAGTGGTGGTGATTGATCTCGGTGTCGATATAGCCTGGGCAAATCGCATTCACGTTGATGCCGAACTTGCCCCACTCCAGCGCCATGGCGCGTGTCATTTGCACGACTGCAGCCTTGCTCATGCAGTACACGCCAATTTGCGGCAGTACGCGCAGGCCTGCCATCGACGCAATGTTGATGATGCGGCCACCCAAAAACGTTCCCGGCGCAGCGCCTTTGGCGCGGGCGAGCATGCGCTTGCCGACCTCCTGCGCGACGAAGAACGCACCTTTCACATTGGTGTTGAAAATAAAGTCATAGTCTTCCTCGGCGACTTCCTGGATGCGCTGCGTTGTGCTGACGCCGGAGTTGTTGACGAGGATGTCGATAGGGCCGACTTCGGTTTCGGCATGCGCCACACCAGACTTGATGCTCGCGTAGTCGGTCACGTCAAGCTCCACCACATGCGCATGACCGCCGGCCGCCTCGATCTGCGCGCGCACTTCCCTAAGTTTGTCGGTGCGTCGGCTGGCCAGCACGACCGCAGCACCGGCCTGACTCAGCGTTTTGGCGAACTGCGCGCCCAGCCCGCCGGACGCGCCGGTTACCAGCGCCACGCGCCCCGAAAGATCAATGCTGTAAGCCATGCAAACCACCTATAAGTTAAACGTGTATTTAAGTAAAAACGAACGGTCGTTCTATTTTTTGCGTTAACGCATAAAATCAGACACAACCAGCCCAATCAGCCCCGATCAGCCCCGATCAGCCTGAAAAACATTATCAGCGAGTCCCTAATGAACACCCAAGAAATTCTGGCCCAGTTCGGCCCCCGTGAAGCGATGGAATACGACGTGGTTGTCGTCGGCGGCGGCCCCGGCGGCCTGGCCACCGCGATTCGCCTGAAGCAGTTGGCGCTTGAAAAAGGCACCGAGCTGTCTGTTGTGGTGCTTGAGAAAGGCTCCGAGCCCGGGGCGCATATTTTGAGCGGCGCCATCATGGACCCACGCGCATTGACCGAACTGATTCCGGACTGGAAGGCGCTGGGCGCGCCCTTGAGTCAAGCCGTTACCGGCGACGAAATGCTTTTTTTGACCCAGAGCGGCAAGATCCGCACACCCCAGTTTTTAATCCCCGATTCCATCCACAACGAGGGCAACTACATCATCAGCCTGGGCAATGTGGTGCGCTGGCTGGGTCAACAGGCCGAAGCCCTGGGTGTTGAAATTTTCCCCGGGTTTGCGGCTGCAGAAGTGCTCTACAACGACGACGCTTCGGCCAACGGCGGCTTGCCTTCAGTCAAGGGCATTGCCACCGGCAACCTGGGCGTCGGTAAGGACGGCGAGCCGACCGGCAACTTCCAGCTGGGTATGGAACTGCACGCCAGGTACACGATTTTCGCGGAAGGCTCGCGCGGCAATCTGGGTCGGCAACTGATTGATAAATACAAGCTCGACGCCGGCAAAGACCCGCAGACCTATGCGCTCGGCATCAAGGAATTGTGGGAGATTGACCCCGCCAAAGCCAAGCCCGGTCATGTCGTGCATTCACTCGGCTGGCCGATGGACAACCAGACATATGGCGGCGGCTTTTTGTATCACCTCGAAGGCAACAAGGTCACGCTGGGCTTCATCACCGGCCTGGAATACAGTAACCCGTGGTTGAGCCCGTTCGAAGAAATGCAGCGCTGGAAAACGCATCCGGCGATTCGTCAGTATCTTGAAGGCGGCAAGCGCATCAGCTACGGCGCTCGGGCCATTACATGCGGCGGGCTGATGAGCCTGCCAAAAACTATTTTCCCAGGCGGTGCGCTGGTTGGCTGCGAAGCCGGCTTTCTGAATTTCGCGCGCATCAAGGGCAGCCACGCGGCCATCAAGACGGGCATGCTGGCCGCTGAAGCGGCATACGCGGCGGTAACGGCGGGGCGCCAGCATGACGAGCTGACGGCCTACCCTGAAGCGTTTGAGAAAAGCTGGCTATTCGACGAACTGCAAGCGTCGCGCAACACCAAGCAGTGGATGAAAAAGGGCTTGTATCTGTCATCGCTGATGAACGGTATCGAGTTGTGGCTGCTGCCCAAGCTGGGCTTGAAAGCACCACCGTGGACAATTCACAGCACCACGCCCGATCACGCCCGCCTCAAGCCGGCAGCTGACTGCCCGCAGATCATCTACCCCAGGCCAGACAACAAGATCACCTTTGACCGCCTGACTTCGGTGTTTATCTCGAACACCAATCATGAAGAGCACCAGCCCGCGCACCTGACGCTAAAAGACCCAGGCATTCCGGTCAGCGTCAACCTGGCAACCTACGCCGGCCCCGAAAGCCGTTATTGCCCGGCGGGCGTTTACGAATATGTGAAAAACGCTGACAACTCGGATCGACTGCAGATCAATGCGCAAAATTGCGTGCATTGCAAAACCTGTGACATCAAAGACCCGACGCAAAATATCGTCTGGGTCACGCCCGAAGGCGGTGGCGGACCGAACTACGGCGGTATGTGAAAGCTTGGCGGGTAACTCGGGGCGCAGTCCGACACTGGAAGCGGCCCGGTTCTGCAACCATCTTGATCATGGAACGCATACTCCCGGACATCGCCACCGCGCAGCAACGAGCACCAAAACGCTTGCTCAAACTCATGAAAGAACAGTTGTGAAACCTGCATCAGGAACTGCCGTGCTGTTAACGGGCGGCGCTGGCTACATCGGCAGCCACACGGTGGTTGCGTTGCTGGAGGCTGGCTATGTTCCTGTCGTGCTTGACGATTTCTCCAACAGTCGCCCCGAGGTGCTTGAGCGATTGAAGCAATTGACGGGGCAGAGCATCATTTGCGAGCGCGGCGATGCGCTTGACGCCGTATTCACCAGGTCGGTTTTGCAGCGCCATGACTGCGTGGCGGCCATTCACCTGGCCGGCTTCAAAGCCGTTGGCGAAAGTGTGGCGCAGCCGCTGAAGTATTTCCACAACAATGTTGGCAGCATGATCAGCCTGCTGCAGGCCATGAATGCCACCCGCGCGCGGGCGGTGGTGTTCTCGTCCAGCGCTACGGTTTACGGCGACCCGGCCAGTGTGCCGATAGACGAGAAATTTCCCAACGCGCCCGAGAGCCCCTACGCTCAAACCAAACTGATGTGCGAGCAAATTCTGGCCGCGCAGTGCGTTGCCGACCCGAGCTGGCGAGTGGGCGTTCTTCGTTACTTCAACCCGGTCGGCGCGCATCTGAGCGGTCTCATCGGCGAGGACCCGGACGGCATACCCAACAACCTCATGCCTTTCATCACGCAGGTGGCAGTGGGCAAACGCGCAATGCTCAGCGTCTTTGGCAATGACTACCCGACGCCCGACGGAACAGGCGTACGCGACTACCTCCATGTCACAGATCTTGCCGAAGGGCATGTCGCAGCGGTTCGCGCGTTGCTGGCGCAGGGCGAGAGCTTCACGGTGAACCTGGGAACTGGCGGCGGCACCAGCGTCCTTGGCGTGGTGCGTGCGTTCGAGCAAGCCAGCGGCCAGAAAATTCCTTTTGAATTTGCGCCTAGGCGCCCTGGGGATGTGGCGCAGTATTTTGCCGATGTGTCGCTGGCAGCCTCGCTGCTCGATTGGCGTGCGACACGCAACATTGAAGACATGTGTCGGGACTCCTGGCGCTGGCAACAAAGCAATCCAAATGGCTATCAGACCTCGCCTGCGCTTGCGTGAGCGCCGAAAGCCGCCTGTCGGCCCGGTTGTTTGCTGAAATCCAAGCTGGTCCCATGGCAATCAAGCGTAAACCAGACAAGACGAAACAAGACAAGACAATCCGCGTCAGCGATGAGCCATTCGGACTATTGACCCTGCCCGCTCCGCAATACAAACTTATGACTAACAACACAGGGAATCTCACCATGCATCGCGCCCTGGTATCGGCCGTCCTGGCGGGCTTTATCGCATCAGCCCACGCGCATCCAAAGACCACGCCTTCCATCATCAAGCCGGACGCTGTCACGCAAGCCACGCTGCAGAAATCCAGTAACGTTGTCAAAGTCAGGGCGGCGAGAGAGACATCCGCAAACCAAACCGTCAAGGAAAGTACATCCCCCTCCAAAAGCGGATGGGACAAATACGGAACATTGCTGGCAACAATCTTTGTCTTGTGCGCGATCGCATTGCGACGCCAGCGCTTGGGGCGGCCTTGAGTACCCAGGACCTTGGCCAGTCCGGCGTATCGGCATTTAAATGGAGTGCTCTTTCGACCGGCTCCCGCTTCTTGCTGCAATTGGTGGCGCAAGTCGTTCTCGCGCGTACGCTCGGTCCCGAAGCCTACGGCGTCTTTGCCATCGGCATCGTGGTTCTGACATTCGCAAATTTTGTCTCGGGGTTTGGCTTTAGCTGGAGTCTGCTGCAACGCGCCCAAGTGAGCGACGAGGACGTTCGTTTTGCGTGGACCTGGCAGCTCATGGTGGGCCTGGCGGCCATGTTTGCGCTTTATAGCCTGGCTCCCTGGCTGGCACAGTATTTTCGGGAGCCCCGCGCCCAGTCTGTCATTGAATGGCTGTCGCTGGCATGCTTGATCAATGCGGCCGCATCACCAGCCACCTACCTTCTGCAACGCGACCTCAACTTCCGCACCGTCGGACTGATTCAGGTCGGCAGCTATGCAGTAGGCTACCTGGCTGTCGGGGTTCCTATGGCCTTGTTTGGATGGGGAACCGCGTCACTGGTTGCCGCGTGGCTGGTGCAGTGCAGCGTGGTGTGTGTCGCCAGCTATGCCGCCAAGCCTCACCGGGTTTGGCCGCTTTTCTGGTATGCGGATGCTGGCGCGGCACTCAACACTGGCAGAGCCGTGTTTCTTACCAACGTCGTCAATTGGGTTTTGAACAATCTGGATCGTATTTTGATAGCGCGACTTCTCAATGCCCACGCATTGGGCCTTTACAACGTGGCGTACAACCTGGCCACCCAACCCAACGCTTTGCTGCTTGGAGCGCTGCAACCGGCCTTTCTGGCGGCCGGTGCGCGCCTGCAAAACGAACTGCAAAGACTGGGCAGGGCCTACCAGCAGATGCTGGCCGCATTGCTGGTATTGACTGTGCCCGCATTTGTATTTCTTGCCCTCATCTCCCACGACATCGTTTTGATTCTTTACGGCAAACAGTGGGCCGAAGCCGGCTGGGTTCTCGGCATTCTGTTTCTGGCGATGCCTGCGTATGTCATCTGGGGCATATCAACGCCGGTATTGTGGAACGCGGGACGCAAGCACTATGAGTTTGCGCTGCAGATTCCCGTCATCGGTCTGGGTTTGCTTGGCTTTTATTTTTTCGCCAGTCAGGGCATACGGGTTGCAGCTACGGTTGCAGCAGCGCTGCTGCTGGTCAGGGCGGTTGTGATGGCTGCGGCAGCTTTTCACGCCTTGAGCTTGAGCCCGAAGTCTGTGCTTCCAGATGCGGTACGCGGGCTGCTGCTGGCTTCTATTTGCGTCGCATGCGTTCTGACGGCACAAGGGGCCGTGGCGCGGTTTGACATGCCGCTCCTGTCGGTAGCTGCCAGTACCGTGACGACATTTCTTGTGCTGGCGCTCCTGATGCTTGTGCGGCCCCACCTGCTGGGCGAGCACACCAACGCCATGATCATCCGTTTTTCCCCGAGACTCGCAGGCCGGTTGGGAAAGCCAAGCGATAAGGTTTATGCAGACGGTCTGGGTGAACAGAGGCTTTAACAAGCCTTGAGGAAAATTACCTATGAGCCAGACAATCACCATTTTCGTATTGATTGCTGGCGCAGTGCTGGCCGCGCTAGCCGCAACGTTTGGAATGGCTGGCGCAGTTCATGTCACCACACGGCGCGCTCAGGGCTACTTCCACTTCGTCTTTTACGCCGTCATCGTGGCAGTTGTGATGACGACTGTTTTGGGCGACCGCGACCTGGCGGTCCTTGCCATGAACCTGGCCGAATCGCCGGCAACCCCTCGTCACCCCTTGTTGAATATTGTGCAACCGCTGCTGTCGTTGCTGATACTGACAGTCGCGGGCGAGCGCATCCTGACGCATTGGCTACGGCGCGATAAGACACTTCACCCGCCGTACTTTTTGCTTTCGATGTTCGTCGTTTTCTGGCTTGGCACCGTAGCGGCGCCAGCGCTGCTGGGCGCGCATCCGCAGTTTTCACACGAATTTGTTTATCCGGCAGTGATCGTTGCTGCGGCCGTGCTGGCGAGCGGCGTCGAGCGTGACCGCGCAATTGCCGCGGTACGCAATGCACTTTTCCTCTTCATGCTGGGCGGGCTTTTGCTGGTTTTCATCGAGCCGGCCAAAGTACTTGATGCAAGCTACACCTACGGATTTCTACCGGGCGTGCCGCGGTTTGCGGGACTGGCGCCGCATGCGGTGGCTATGGGTCTGCTGACACAACTTGCCCTGTTATGCCTTTTGACCATGCCCTATCGACGGGTTTGGTTCAATCGCCTGGCGTGGATGGTCGGGCTGTCGGTGCTGATTCTGGCGCAGTCGAAAACTGCATGGATCGCTTTTGTGTTGTGCTCTTTCTGCGTGCTCGTTTTGCGGGACGGTCCACGCTTGTGGCGCCGGATCAGCGATCCCCTGCGTCCTGAATTTGGAATGGTGCTCGTTTCCGGCTTCATGCTGGCCCTGCTGGCGGTAGCTGCCCTGCTGATATTCGGTGGAATCGATGAGAAGGTGAGTAATTTTTTCGCCAGCACACAAGGCGCGCAGCTCACCTCATTGACCGGTCGGGACCAGATCTGGGCGATTGCCTATGACGAATGGCAGCGCAACCCTGTGTTTGGCTACGGGCCCGGCTTGTGGGACACAAGCTTCCGCGCGAGTATTGGCATGCCTTATGCAACGCACGGACACAATCAATTTATGGACACACTGGCGCGCTCCGGAACCGTCGGCGCCACCGCGCTGGTTTTGTTTGCCGCGACCTTGCTGGTCATGTCTGTCTGGCATGCCCGGGCGACAGGTGGGCTCAGTCTTGCGCTGTTCATCGCATTGGCGCTGCGCAGCGTCGGAGAGGTTCCGCTCTTGCTGTTTGGGTATGGCCCAGAACTGCTCACGCTGGTACTTTTATTGATGACCCTGGCCAGCGCATCAGCCAGCACCGCCGTTCGAGTCAGCCAGACGGCGTTCACGCCTCCGCCAGTGCCGCGTCGCCAACACGATCCACATTTGGTTGCAAAGGTTCATTCATGAAATTTTCCGTGGTAATTCCGCTTTACAACAAGGCACCGTACATAGAAAGTGCCATCGCGTCAGTGCTGGCCCAAACCGTGCAGGATTTCGAGATCATTGTTGTCGACGACGGCTCCACCGACGGTGGCGCAGATATCGTTGCCGCGATTGGCGACCCACGCATACGGCTGTTCAGGCAGGCCAATGCGGGAGTGTCCTCTACTCGCAATCGCGCCATTTCAATGGCATTCGGTCATTGGGTGGCCTTTTTGGATGCAGATGATTGGCTGCACCCGCACTATCTGCAAAGTCTTGTCATTGCCCAGGATCTTCACCCCGCAGCAAACGTTGCCGCCACGCAATATATTCCGCTTTGCGACAGTACCGGCGTATGGCCACCAACCTGGCACGTCACTGAAGTACCCGCAGCCAGTGAGTCGATCGAGTTGATAGAGGATCTGCCCACCAAATGGATGAGAGGACCCACATTCACCACCAGTTCGGTATGCATCAGAACGACTCGATTGCTGGAGATGCAGCCTTGTTTTGCCGTCGGGGAATCTCACGCCGAAGATCTTGACCTGTGGTTTCGGGTAGCAGAGAAATCACCCATTGCATGGGTCAAGAGGCCACTGGTTGCCTATCGGGTTTCGGTGCAGGGAAGCCTGTCCCTGGCCCATCCAAAGCTTGAGCTTCCGCCGTTCTTTCACCGTATTCGCGCTCGCGCCCTGTCCGGCGCAATGAATGAAGTCCAGGCCTTATCTACATTGAAAATGGTGGCTGACCAGGAAATTTCGATGGCTCGCGACGCGCTCGCGTCTGGTCAGCGCGGGGAAGCAATTCGTTTGCTCCGAAGCGCCCGAAATTGGGCCAGTAAACGGCGTTGGTGGTTCACGGCCGTGATGACTGCTTTTGTTCCTGGCGAGCTGGTCAGACGTTGGGAGCACTGGCGAATCCGCCGCACGATACCCACCATCACCACAGGCTAGAACATGATCAGCTACCTTCCTGGAACTGAAAATGAAGCCGAAACGGCGCCAATAAACACGCCGACCCCATGCCTGGTTTCGGTCGTCATCAAGGCACTTAACGAAGAGTCTCGAATTGTGGCCACGATCGAAAGCGCACTGCGTGCGGTGTCGAAAGTTGGCGGTGAGGTCGTGCTGGCAGACTCTTGCTCGACCGACAGCACGGTTGAGCTGGCGATGAAATATCCGGTACGCATCGTTCAGCTGGCCGACGCAAGCGAGCGCTGCTGCGGTATCGGCCCGCAGCTGGGCTACCAGCATTCAACTGGCGAATTCATCTACCTCCTTGATGGCGATATGCAACTGCTCGACGGGTTCCTTGAAGAGGCGCTGGATATTCTGGCGCAGCGAACCGACATTGCCGGTGTGGGCGGGCGGGTCGTGGAGTTGAATACCGAAAGTCTCGAATACGTATCGCGCGAGCAGCGATCGGCCGTCCACCGTCATGCGGGCAGCGTTGACCGTCTGGACGGCGGTGGACTGTACCGGCGTAGCGCCATTGAGGCAGCCGGCTATTTTTCAGACCGAAACCTGCATAGTTACGAGGAATACGATCTGGGCGTGAGGCTGCGTGCCCTGGGGTGGAAGCTGTGGCGCGTGCCCCATGGTGCAGTCAACCACTTTGGCCACGACGCACCGCCCTACCATTTGCTGATGCGGCGCTGGCGCACCCGTTATGTGTGTGGCTTGGGTGAATTGCTACGCGCAGCCGCTGGTCAACCGCGCCTTCCCATGGTTCTGGCCGGGCTCACCGAACTGCGCTTGTACCTGGCGGTGCTATTGTGGTGGGCCGTGCTTTTCAGTGTCCCGTTTTGGCCTCTGGCGGCAGGCGCCAGGGTCGCGATTTTCTGCCTGGTTGTGGCTTTTCCCGTGGCCGTGATGACCTGGCGCAAACGCTCTTTCGACCAAGCGCTCTACGCAGTGGTGTCATGGTGTTTTCACTCGGCGGGCCTGCTGCGGGGTCTGCTGCAAAGGCCACGACCTCAACGCGAGATCATTTCAAGCACAGTGCTTCGGGAGCCTTCAGGTCTTTGCGCATCACCAGTGCAAGGCATGGCACGTTGACAGCCAGCACCGTCTTTTCAAAACCGCGAAACCCATCATGCTAAGTGACACCATCACCAACCCCCTGGCGCGCGCTCGTACAGGTCGCTACATATTCATCGCCAGCCCGTGGACTGCTATTGGCGGAGGTATGTTCCGGATCGGAGAGTACCTTCTGCAGGCTCAAAATCGCGAGGTGCCACCAGAGGCCGCTGAACTGCGCGCCCTTGAAACCCGGGGAGACGCCGGCGCCGTGTTTTCTCTTTGGGTACTTACGACGGCACTGGTGAAGATTGTGCGCGGGCGCATGAGTGGGCAACTCGTAGGAATACATGTGAATATGGCCGAGCGCTTGAGCGTGGTCCGCAAAGGAGCTGTGATTGTGTTGAGCCGGCTTTTAGGGATACCTGTAGTGCTGCATCTGCACGCAGCCGAACTTCATCATTCCTACCCGCGTCTGCCCAGGCCACTTCAGGCTATGACCCGCTGGGTTTTCTCTTTACCTGCAAGTTGTGTGGTGCTGGGCACCGCCGCACAACAATTTGTTGTGAACGAGTTGCGCGTTCCGGCATCAAGAGTCGAAATTGTTTTCAATGGCGTTCCAGCCCCCACGGTACCAAGGCGCATCGTCAAGGAAAATGGAGTCAGGCGCCTGCTTTTCGTCGGAAACCTTTCAGAGCGCAAGGGGGTCACAGATCTTTTGAAAGCGCTCAGTCGTCCGGGTTTTGAAGCTTTGCCCCTAGAGTTGGTACTTGCGGGCGATGGCGACATTGCGGCCTATCAGGCCAAGGCAAATGCACTGGGCCTTGAGAAAAAGGTGCGGTTTGCCGGTTGGGTCGGGCAAGCAGAAGTTGCAGATTTGATGGCACAAGCAGACTTTTTGGTGCTGCCGTCCTATGACGAAGGCTTGCCTCTGGTGATTCTGGAAGCATTGGGCAATGAAGTCGCTGTCGTTTGCACGCCTGTCGGGGAAATACCTTCTGTTTTGCAACATGGCATTACCGCATGCTTCGTTGCGCCCGGCGATGTAAACGGTCTGGCGGCAGCGTTGCAGAGCCTACTGCGTCAGCCCGAACTGATCAAAACGCTGGAAATAAACGGTAAAGCGCTCTACGAGGAAAAATTTTCTTTGTCTGGGTTCTTTTTCAATATCGCGCAGATTCACAAACGCAGTTTTGGCGTATCTGGCCAGAGTGCGCTCCACTTCGCGACCGCCAAAGAAGAATTTTCCTGATTTAGCAAGCGGTGAACACGTGCAAATAGCTGCGCGCTTAGTCGGACAACGGTATTTGTCGCGCCGACGCTGCGAGCCACAGGGCGCGCATTAAAAACACCGGATTTCCAACAACATATCGATGCGACAAGCGCCTGGGCTCTTTAGACAGCCTGTACAGCCATTCCATCCCCGCCCGACGCATCCACAGCGGCGCGCGAGTCGTTCTTCCCGCAAGAAAATCGATGATGGCTCCGCCACAAACGATGGTGCACGGAAATCCTAGCTTTGATCGCAACGCTGCAGCAACAGCTTCCTGTTTAGGCATGCCCATACCCAGCACAATCAGCTCGGGCCGATGGGAAATTACAAGCGACAGGTAGTCGTCCAACTCCAGAAAACCGTGTGCGCTGACAAAATGGCTTAGAGGCGCGTGTTGGTGCGCTGCATCCATGCCCCGTTGCAAATAGGGCTCCTGCGTTCCAAAAAAAGCAATTCTTCGCCCGTTGAACAGTCCGATTATTTTGGGAATCAGATCGGTTCCATTAAGATTGAAACCGGGATTTTTGCCTAGAAGTCTGAACAGGGTTGCGATACCTGATCCATCGCGCAGCACCCAATCGGCCGAGCACAAGGCATTAAAGAACGATTGCGATTGAGCCACACAGTTCATGGCATGAGCGTTGGCAAAAGCCACCGCCACCGCTCGAGCGGGCGAGCATATTCTTCGAAGCAGATCTTTTTCCTCTTCGAGCGTATCTACCTGCTGAATTTTTTGAGTTATTAATCTCCAGCGGCGTTGCCACCCATCCGCTACAAATGTTTCTGCGTGTGGAGTCAAAGCCATTTCTGCGTCGGCATGATTGTCATAAGGAATTTTTTTGCAAGCCACCACCTCATCGAAAAAATTGTTGGGCGTTCGCGTCGTAGCAGCCATGGCATTCTTGATAGCCGGCACGGGCCTATTTATCCTGGGTGCTCAGCCGGTTGCTATAGGGATTTTCACGCCGCCTTGGGACAAGCTCGCTCATATTGGAACCTTTGCGTTGATAGGTTGCGCCGCCGGCGTTGCAAGTGGATCACAGGGATGGCTCAGGCTCGCGTGCTGTGTTGCAGGCGCTCTTGCGTTGGGCGCAGCAGACGAACTCCATCAGGTTTATCTACCCGGTCGATCTGCTTCATGGGCCGACTTGCTGGCAGATGGCGCCGGCGGATTGGCTGGCGCAGCGCTGCTTAATTTCGCCCACAGCGCCAGAGTTCGTCATCTCAGGAATCGTTAAGAACAGACCCTACCAGGGTCACTCCGAACTCGCGCAGCCCCTGAGCGAATTTCGATATTTGAGGAACGGAGCTTTTGTTCTGTCGTGCAACCATCAAAGCGGCTCCTGCGCGGACAGCAACCGTATGGGCATCCGCACATTCTCCTGCTGATGGCGTGTCGATGATGATGACGCTGAAATCTTGCCCGAGAGACTGCAACAATTTAGAAAACTCCTGCCGACCAAGGAGCTCTTGCGGGTTAGGCGGAATAGCGCCAGCCGGCAGGACGGACAAATCCTGCAGGGAAGGAATACCCACAACAGCTTCAGGCCCGGCACGCCCCACCAACATGTCAGACAAGCCGACACGCCTTCCCAGATTGAAAAGATGATGCTGGCGTGGAGAACGCATATCGGCGTCAATTAGCAAGGTTCGTTCACCGAGCTGTGAAAAAACGATTGCCAGGTTGGCGGCGATGTAACTTCGCCCCTCCATTGGGCTTGCACTCACGATCGCAAGGCCTCTTCGGTCTGACCCAATGCCAAACCACCGCAGCATCAGTTGACTGCGTAACGCACGAAGTTGCTCAACCGATCTGCTTGATGGCTCATAAGCCGCCACTAATTCCCGGCTCAAAGTGCTTTCCCGCGACAGATAGGGGTAACCAAACTGCACCGACAAAGCAAAGCGCACATCATCGTCCGTGAGGAGTCCCAGTGCGACCCCAGCCTCGCCAAAGCGGGCGCCCCGCTCACGTTGAAACTGTACTATGCGTTCAACGTCAACTTCGGCAAGACGACCGGCATCAACCAGGATGACACCCATGGGTCGTCCTGTTCCGGTGGCGGGTTTGCTTGCGACCGTCAGCGGAACTGAGGTCACCATCTGGGCGTTGCTTCGATTCATGCGGGACTTCCGTTTCCAAGGGCCAGGCGACGAGGTGAGCCGGGCAACTGACCGAGTGTCCGGCTGGAGCTGATGCTGGCCAGCACCGGTAGATCAAGCATGTGAAGCAAATCTTCAGGAGATCTGACGCGGCGATTCGACAGCTCGAGCAGTAAGGCACACGCGACGCCCAGAAGAGTTCCTCCAAACGCCGCAATCAGGAGGTTAATCAAAAGCTTGGGGCTTGATGGCAGCAACGGCGCCACAGCCGTGTTCAATCGCACGACATTGGTCTGATTGGTCAGGCTCTGCAAGCGGGTTTGTGATGCACTCAGGCTCACGGTCTCATAAGCACGCTGCGCGGCCTCAACATCTCGCCTGTAGACATTTATCTCGTCGCGCTGCTTGTTCAACGCCAGCACCCGCGACTTTTGTGCGCCCACTGCGCTTTGCAATTCGCGTTCCCGGTCTTTACCCACACGGTAGGCCGTTTCAATGGATGCAGAAATACGCGCTGTTTCACTAGCCAGCCGACTCTTCAATGAAGCCAGCTCAGACTCCGCGCGTTGCCTCAAAGGATGGTTCACTCCCAAATTCACACTCATTTCCTGAAATTTGGATTCCAGTCGGGCTATGTCGGTTTTCAGTCCGTTGATGAGAGGGCTCTGCATGACTTCAGCGACCGTGTCTCCTCGCGCCGAACGCTTGCTCTGACTGTCAGTGGTTGCGCCTTGCACCGCCGTTAGTTGGGAAGAAAGTTCGCCCAGCTTTGCAGTCTCATAGTCGGTACGTTCATCGCTGCCGACGATACCGGCTTTTTGCTGAAAGTTCGACAGACGCGCCTGTGCGTCTTCAAGTTTCACCCGAGATGCCTTGGTTTGATCTTCGAACCAGACCGCGTAAAGACGGGCAGGTTCAGTTTTCAAGGCCAGGTTCACGTCGAGATAGGCCTGCGCGAAAGTATTGGCAATTTCCGCCGCGGAATCTGCCGTATTTCCCTTGAAGATGATGTTGATTACATTGCTTTCCCTGGACGGCTTCACTACCAGGTTTTTTTGCAACGATTGAACCAGCCAGTCCTCCATATTGCCCCGACCTTGCGTCGCGCTCAACCACTGCTCTTTGGCAAGCGGACTTTCATCGATGCGAAGGGTTTTGACAACACGTTGCGCAACGCGGTCACCCGAAATGATGTCGACCTGCGTAGCCATGTAACTCGGCGCGACAATGCCCGAACCCGCAACGCCAGTCACTGGATCTGCCGAGCGGACATCAACCAGAACGGATGTTTGAGCCGTGTATTTTTTTGGCAGCATCAAGCTGACGGCCAAAGCCGCCAGGATGACTACAAGCGGTATCAACACCGCGACCCGCCAGCGAGCCTGGAGGAGCAGAAAAAATTGGTGTAGCGTCATGATGGTTCTTAGAAAATACTTTCGCGCACATAGATAACATCGTCCGCCCTTACCTGATCCGTCAATTGCGGCACTGTTTCTACAACTTTGCCATTAACAGCGTCACGGCGATGAAGTCGAAGGCGGTTCTGACTGCCACGTATGGTGGGCCCCCCGCCTTGAGCCAGTGCCTGCATCACGGTCATGCCGCGCTCAATACGATAGGCGCCGGCTCTTTGAGCCTCACCGTAGATGTAGAACACCGGCGCCTTGCTGATAAACAGCGTATCGCCTCCGGCAAGAAGGATGTCTTCGTCAGACTTTGGATTCAAAAAAAGCGCCGGTATGTCCACAACCTTCCGAAACGGCTTGCCTTCTCTCTGCCCGGTGACGATCAGGATGTCATCACCGAGGGCCGTCGCTCCGCCCGCAGCTGCCAGCATGTCGCTCACCCTGGTATTAAAAGTCTCCAGCGGGAACCTGCCAGGGCGACTCACCTGCCCCAGTACAGCGACCTGATTTCCGCGAACCTGTTTCAGTGCAATGTTGACCTGCGGGACTTTGACGAAGCCCCCGACACGCAATGCATCGGCAATTTTTTTCTCGGCTTCCGATATGGTGAGGCCGCCGAGCTGAACGGTTCCAACCAGCGGATAACTGATCACGCCACTTTCGGACACTCGGGCATCGACCGACAGATCGGGGCTTTGGTATACCTGCACGCCAATCGAATCGCCAGGGCCGAGCCGGTAGTCCTGATTTGCGACAGATGCCGGCTGGCCAGCTGTCGATGGAGTCGGGACGACGACTGGCGCAACGGTTGCGCGCGGAAGTGCCGGTGTCGGCACACTGGTTTGCGCCAGCGCAGGCAGCGAACCTAACAAAGAAATTGCCAGTGCAATGGAGCGGGTCGAGTGTTTCATGTTGCACCTATGCTTAAAACAAGGTTGATGGGACGAGTCATCGGGGGCTCATCGTCCCGGTTACTTAAAAGGTGGCCTTCGCCGAAATGCCAACCGAATTACTTTTGTAATCCGCCCCGAATTCATTGGATGTGCGCTGGTCTCGTTGCACAAAAGCCATCAAAGTCAGCAGGCGTACCGGCTTCCACTCAGCAGACAATGAAGCCAGACTGGTTTTGTCGGTTCGATTGCTGGCGGCAAATCCGGGCAGTGGTCCCTTGAAATCGCGAACACCGTAGTCATAACGGGCGCGCAGTGCAATGTTTTCAGTTGCTTGCCAGCTTGGTGCCACGAATACGCGGGTGCCCTGGTAGTAACTGATGTTGTTGGTCTGGTAGCTTCCCAGCTCACGCACCACGCCAGCAAAAATACTGGTCTTCCCGGTCAATGCATAAGTGAGGTCAATCTGGCTGAGGAAACCAGAAAAGTCGCGTGCGGGAATGCTGTCGTACTTTCTTTCCAGGCGAGAAATGCGGCCGCCGATTTTTGTCCGGCCTCCGACCCATTCGCCTTGCACTTCGTGCTCGCGATCACGGAAATCGCTGGACACTGCGGTGGCCAAAGCCTGGTTGGTGTATTCGCCCTTTCCATTGCGGAAGCGATAAGCCAGGGAGGTGCCGAACGGTAACTGGTAGCGCACGCCGGCCTCCGCGCCAATGATCTTCGAGTCACCCTCGAAGGTAGAAGATTGGCTGTTGCTGTTGGTGCGCTGAAAGGCCCCGCCCAGCAGTCGCCAGACACCGTCAACTTCGTACTCGGCATCCAGACGCGTTGACCGATCAGTCTTGCGATTTAACTGCCCTGCGCTTTGCACGTCCGCCGTGTTGTCAACGTACTCCTTCCGGTCAGTGGTCAAATTTCCGGTGAAAGCCGGGGTCAAGCTCCATCTCCACGCGGCAGCGTAGTTAACGGCGGTGAAGTTCAGGCCGGAAAATTTTTTGTAGTTTGTGTTTTCAACCCCGATATCGGCCTCAAATCGCTGCAAGCCGTAGGGCTTGCGAAGTTTCAGCCCTGCCGAAGAGGTAAGGATGTTGTCGGACCGGCCCGAGCCTGCCGTAACGGCCGGATTAGTTGCCTGATCTGACAGGCGAAAGACATTGCTGTCATGCTGCAAAGCCAGCCCTGCATTGAACTGGAGAACGTCAAGCTCGTCCGACATGGCAGCGACGGGGAAGAGCGCAACTCCGGCGACGCAACAAAAAAAAGCACTTCTACGAAACATAAGATCAATCCTTCATTTTTATGAGTAAGCGCTGTCTGGCAGCACCGCGCCATTGGGAACCAGACAACACAGGTCATCCAGCTCCAAATGTGAGCGCATGTTAAAACCTTCGCTTCATAGAATCAATAGCTCATTCGCACTATCCGGGGACCACAACCACGCTAATGCGCTGATCGATCATTGAAGATCAGCTTTATCGTTTTAAACACAATATAAAAATCAAGTTGCAGTGACCAGTTGCGCAAGTAGTCGAGATCAAAATCGATCCGGGCCTGCATCTTTTCCAGGGTATCCGTCTCACCGCGTTGTCCGTTGACCTGCGCCCAGCCGGTGATTCCAGGTCGGACTTTGTGTCGGACCATGTAGCCTTTAATAACTTTTCGATACAGCTCGTTGTGCGCCACAGCATGTGGACGAGGGCCGACGACGCTCATACGGCCTTGTAAAACATTAAAAAATTGGGGTAACTCGTCAAGCGAAGTTTTCCGAAGGAACGATCCCAGGCGTGTGACACGCAAATCATTCTTCTTCGCTTGCTCGATAACGCTGCCATCCTCTGTCACCGCCATCGAACGAAATTTGTAAACCACAATCTCCTCGCCATCGAGTCCGTAACGCCGCTGCTTGAAGATTGCCGGGCCCGGTGACTCGAACTTCACCAGTAGTGCAATCAGCAGCATGATCGGGAATACTGCCAGCAAAATCAGAATCGAAAGTGCCACGTCACTGCACCGCTTGAGCGCGAGATTGAAACCTCTGAATGGTGTATCGCACACGGAAATAACCGTGACGCCGCACACCGAGTCACTGCGGCCCTGAATCAAGTCGGTGATAAACATGTCAGGCACAAAATAAATAGACGCCGTGGTGTCTTTCAAGCCATCGAGTATCTGAAGAATGCGCGGCCGGGAAGCCATAGGCAGCGATAGATAAATCAATTGAACGCGGTTCCTCTTCACATAGTCGGGCAGATCGTCAATTTTTCCAATCAACGGATGACCACCTCCCGCAACGCGGCGATCTTCGCCGCGGTCATCGAAGAAACCCAGCAGTTCGATTCCTGAGTAGGCAGACCCGGTAATTTGCCTGGCCAGCGACACACCCTGATGATTGACACCCACAATCACAGCGCCCGGTGGCGGGCCTTGGAGCTTGACAAGATGCGGCGCTGCGGCGCGCAGACTCAGATGACCTGCAACCTGGGCTAAGGGCGCAATCCATAGCCAATTTGCGACTACCCGCATTGAAAAGTTGTAAAAGTAGCCCGTTGCCAGCCCTGTCAACAACAGCAGCCCTGCAATCCACAGCCACTGAAATGCGACATTGAAAAGCAGTCTTCGAATTGGCAAGCGAAGTTTAGATGTCCCAGGAAAAGTCAGTGAAAAAACGATGACCGAGAGAATCAGATAGGCAGGATCCACTGCGCCTTCAAAATAGAGCGCCACGGCCCAGAGCGAAAACACAAAAATGAGCGGGTCCAGTGCCGCTTCTATGCCCGTGAACAAATGACTGCGGCCCAAGCCCATTGATCGCGGCTCGCGCTGCTCCAGCCACGCTGCGGCTGCATTGGGGTAGTTGGTTTCAAACATCGAGAGAAACCCGAGTGACTTTGGACACCGCCTGTGCGCGATTGAAAACATTCAGTTTCTGAAAAATCCGCTGCATGTGATTTTTGACGGTGAAGCCGCTGATGTTCAGGATGCTGCCGATCTCCGAGTTGGTTTTTCCCATGGCCACCCAGGCCATGATCTGGGTCTCCCTTTCACTTAATCCGGTGCCGTCTTCGCTTGCTACCTTCAGCGCTGCCGGATTTGCCGCCTGGACCCGCTGTTCAGGCAGATGGCTGACTTGACGCAAGGCAGTGTCAATAAATGGCAGCAGCACCTTTACGGTTGCGCTGAGTGCCTCATCGGGCTCACCTGCCTGCCGCGTTCCGGCACTCAGAAATACATAGACACAAACGTTTTGGCCACGTCGGTCACAAATTCCGTGTACGACGGCCGAACGCATGCGGCGAAGCGCTTCACAGAAGGAATCAGGCAGAGCGTCGCTTCCAAGCAGGTAGCTGAACTCCGAAAAAGACAGACTTATCGGCTGACGCCCGCCGGACACCCAGCAATCATTCATCTTCGCCAGCAAAAAAGGCAGGCACGCAGTGCCCTCGGCATACGAGCGCACACCCGGCAACCTTGAAACCACATCATGCTGAACAGACCCCTCCTCAAAATTGCCCCACCCTGTCATCAGGATGTCATGTGGCAGGTAATGCTGGACGTCCCCCTGCAGCCAGCGAAGCAAGTCGACGTGGCGATTGATCGCAAGTCCAGCCTGCACCAGCGCAAGGTAGCGGGCGGGATGATCCGTCAGCGCCTCAGCAGAAAGTTGGGTCAGCGTCATCCCGGCGCACCTTTTCTGGTGCTCGTAACGCGCAAAGGCATTTGTGCAGGTACTGTTGAGCAAGACATATGCATAGATTGACGCAAGCGGTGCCGACAGGCAATACCAAAAAAAAGACAGTCAACGTAGGAAATCCTACCGTCGCTAACATGTCGCGTTTGCGACTTGAGCCGTCACAATATCCCCCACCACCACCGCATCCATTGCCGCATTTATTCCCACATCTACTGGAGGTTGACATGAATATTGTGATTACCGGCGGTGCCGGCTTTTTGGGTGTTCGTCTGGCGCAGCGGCTGCTGGCGCTTGGCCAGCTTTCCCTGGCTGGCGGCACGGCGGAACCTGTCGAAACCATCACGCTGGTTGACCGGGTCGCCCCGCAGCCGCTGCTTGCCGCCGATGCCAGAGTACGCGTCGTGGTGGGTGACCTGAATCAACTTCTTGAACAAAATAGCCCTGAAACCCAGGTAATACGGTCGCAAGACGCTATCATTTTTCATATGGCAGCAGCGGTTAGCGGAGAATGCGAAGCCGATTTTGACCTTGGCATGCGCAGCAACCTGGACGCCACACGAGCCTTGCTGGAGCAATGCCGGGCCTTGAAAACATCGCCCACCTTCGTCTTCGCCAGCTCGCTTGCCGTGTTCGGCAATTCCCCCGAGCAGCCGCTGCCGGCAGTCATCGACGACCGAACGCTGCCGACGCCGCAAAACAGCTACGGCATTCAAAAATTTATAGGCGAGCAACTGGTGGCCGACTATGCGCGCAAGGGCTTTATACGCGCGCGCAATGTGCGCCTGATGACCGTGAGCGTACGGCCGGGCAAGCCCAACGGCGCCGCATCGAGCTTCCTGAGCGGCATGATTCGCGAACCCCTGGCCGGCCTTCGCGCCGCGTGTCCCGTGCCACCCGACACACCGGTTGCACTGTCATCACCAAGCCGCACGATCAACGGTCTTCTGCGAGCGGCAGAGGCCAGTGACGCTGACTGGGGCGCGCGCACCGCGATCAATTTGCCGGCCCTCAAAACTACGCCCGCACAGATGGCCGACGCCTTGAAAAATGTGGCCGGCCGCGATGTCGCAGACCTGATCGACTGGAGCCCGGACCCGGTGATCTCAAAAATCGTCACCAGCTGGCCAGCGGTCATCGACGCCGGGCGGGCCCGCGCCCTGGGGCTGCTTGCTGACGACGATTACGAAAGTATCATCGCCGAATACTTGAGAGAAAACCCCCGCACCCCACCGTGAGGGAAAGCTTAGTATCCGGCGTTACCAAATCAGTCGCGCCATCAGCATGCTGGCATTGACTCAGCTATTTCTCAAATTATCTTTCACCTGGAGACCGTATGAAATTTCTGCAACTTATCGCTTGCCTCCTCTGGTCGTTCAGCGCTTTTGCCGCACAGGCACAGACCATTTTAAAAATTGGTTACGCCACGACCAAAGAGTCGCACTACGGTGTTGGCTCAAGCGCTTTTTGCGATGAGGTCGAAAAAAACACACAGGGCCGGTACAAATGCCAGCAGTTTCCAAGCTCGGCGCTGGGTGGCGAGCGGGAACAGATTGAAGCGGTACAACTGGGCACACAGGATCTGGTGAACACCTCGACCGGGCCCGTTGGCAATTTTGTGCCCGAAGTCAAAATTGTTGACATTCCGTTTCTATTTCGCGACTACGACCATGCCCGAAAGGTAATGGACGGCCCCATTGGCCAGGACATCCTTTCCAAATTTCCGTCGAAGGGACTCATCGCGCTCGGCTGGACTGAAAACGGCTTCCGCCACATGACCAACAACAAGCGCGATATCTTCAAACCGTCAGACGCAGCCGGTCTGAAAATGCGCACGATGGAGAACAAGGTGCATATGGATGGCTACCGGACCTTCGGCATCCTGCCGACGCCGATGGCTTTCCCGGAGCTGTTCGGCGCCTTGCAGCAGGGCACGGTTGATGGTCAGGAAAACCCGATTCCGGTGATTTTGTCGTCGAAGTTTGCGCAGGTGCAAAAGCATCTGTCGTTGACCGGTCATGTCTACTCACCCGCCCTGCTGCTGATGTCGCCCAAAATCTGGGCCAAGCTTTCTGACGCTGATAAAAAGATTTTTACGGAAGCGGCCAAAAGAGCTGGCACGGCCCAGCGCAAGAAAGTCAATGACGACGAAAACGGTGGAATTGCACAGCTTGAGAAAGACGGCATGAAGGTCACGAAGGTCGTTGATGCAGCCGCTTTCCGCGAGGCGCTCAAACCAGCCTACGCTGGCTATGCCAAAGAGTTTGGCGCCGACAACATCAAGAAAATCGTTGACGTGCGCTGATTCCCCTCGCGCATCAAAACCGCCCCAGCTCTGCAGGGCGGTTTTTTTATGCCGAATCGTCCTCTAGCCCAGTAAATGCCTATGCAAGCAGCTGCAATAAACATAGCAACTGACGGCGCCACTGCCTTTGAATTTCACCCGCTACGAGAAAGATATCCACGTTGAAAACTTTTGAACGCTACTTCCTGGGAGTCAACCGGTGGGCCCTCATTGTGCTGCTGGCTGCCATGGCCTGCATCATTTTTGTCAACGTGGCGCTGCGCTACCTCACCAACCAGTCGCTCGAGTGGGCCGAAGAGGTTTCGCGTCACCTGATGATCTGGCTGACCTTTCTGGGCGCGGGGCCGGTGCTGCGCTATGGCGGGCACATCGCCATCGACAACCTGCAGGATGCGCTGCCCCGCCGCCTGGCCGTTGCCGTGCGGGTTTTTGTCGCGCTGCTGCTATTTGCATTTTTCGGCCTCATGGTCTGGTACGGCTGGCTCTATATGGGCCGCGCCATGTTTCAACTGACTGCCGCTACGCAGGTGCCGTTTGCCTACATCTACGCCGCCATGCCCGTGGGTGGGCTGCTGCTGATCGTGCATTGGCTTCTGATCGTTCGGAGCTACGTGTCGAAGCGCGAGTTTGCAGCCGACGCGCATTTTGACGCCACCGCGAGTGCTTCGCTATGAGTACCAGCCTGATCCTGATTTTGATGGTCTGCTTTTTTCTGGCCATTGGCGTGCCGGTGGCGTTTGCACTGGGCCTGGCCACCGCAGCGGCGCTGATTCTGGCTGACAACTATCCGCTGCTTGTGCTGCTCAAGGAAACTTTTACCGGTATCGACAGCTTTCCCTTGATGGCAGTGCCCTTCTTCATTCTGGCGGCCGAACTGATGAGTGGCGGCTCGCTGACGGAAGTGCTGCTGAAGTTTGCCGGCCAGTTTGTCGGCCATCGACGCGGCGGGCTGGGCTATACCAATGTCGTGTCGTTGACGTTTTTCTCGGGTATTTCAGGCTCTGCACTGGCCGACGCAGCCGGTCCTGGCTCAATGCTGATCCGCATGATGGACAAAGCCGGTTATGACCGCGCCTATGCTGCGGCGCTGACAGCGGCGACCGCCATCGTCGGGCCCATCATCCCGCCATCCATCATCATGATCATCTATGCGCTACAAGACGACAACGTATCGGTCGGCGCCTTGTTTGCGGCTGGCCTGATACCCGGCGTGCTGGTGGCCGTGGCCATGTGCCTTGTCAATTTCAGGGTTTCGAAGGTTCGCAATTACCGGGGTGACGGCGGCATGCCGCCTTGGCCCGAAGTCTGGCGAACGACCTGGAAGGCCATTCCGGCGCTGCTGCTGCCGGTATTGATTCTGGGTGGCATGCGGGCCGGCTGGTTCACGCCCACCGAGGCGTCGGTCGTCGCAGTGTTCTACGCCCTGCTCTGCGGCAAGTATTTGTATCGCACGCTGGAATGGAAGGCGCTGCCCGACATCCTGGCGCGCTCGGCCTTGCTGACGGCGTCAGTGCTGATCATCATCGGCTTGTCCGCGGCGTTTGCCTGGATTTTGACCATCGAAGGGCTGCCGCAGCTGCTGGCTGACTTCATCATCAGCATGAATCTGTCGCCGTGGATGTTCCTGATTTTCGTCAACATCTTTTTACTGCTGTTCGGAATATTCATCGAGCCACTGCCAGGCGTGATGGTGCTGGCGCCCATTCTGGCGCCTGTCGCTGTCAAGCTGGGCATAGACCCGATTCACTTCGCCATGATCGTGATTTACAACCTCACGCTGGGCATGATTACACCGCCCGTGGGCGGGCTCCTCTTTGTCACTTCCAATGTGGCGCGCGTACCGATGGGGCCGCTGGTGCGCGAACTGGTGCCGTTTTTGTGGGCCCACGGCGCGGTGCTGCTGCTGCTGACTTTTTTACCGGCTCTGAGTACCTGGTTGCCCCGCACACTCGGATTCAAATAAAGCCCTGCCAGCGCGTTTGGGCTGCAGGCTTTGCATGCCTGCTTCCAGTACACTGCAGCCGTCAGGAGAGAGTTTTCCACGCGAAAACCGCCGAAGGCGCATGCGTCACCCTCAATGGTGCGCTGAACGCTCAGGCAAAAGGACTGGCAACCGCCTTTGGGTGCAACCCACCCAAGGCGTTCCCTACTGGAGAGAGGCCCCCATCAAGGTGGCCCACCGAAGGAGCAAACCTGCATCGCCGGGTGAATCTCTCAGGTAAACCGGACAGCAGGGGCAACGATTGGCTTGATCCACAAATCGTGTCTGCCCCTGGAGAACCCCTTGTCACCTGAATCGCTTTTAACAACCCCGCTGCATGCGCTGCATGGTGAACTCGGCGCGCGCATGGTGCCGTTTGCTGGCTATTCCATGCCGGTGCAATACCCGCAGGGATTGATGGCCGAGCACCTTCACACCCGCGCTGCCGCCGGGCTGTTTGATGTGTCGCATATGGGCCAGCTGCGCATCGTCGGCCCTGATGCAGCGGCTGCACTTGAAAGCCTGATTCCGGTCGATGTCATCGACCTGCCCGCTGGCAAGCAACGCTACGGCCTGCTGCTGAACGACGACGGCGGCATCATGGACGACCTGATGCTTTTCAATCGTGACGTGGCGAACGGCGGCGACCTGTTCATCATCGTCAACGGCGCCTGCAAAATTGGCGACATAGCCCACATCCAGAAAAAAATCGGCATGCGCTGCGAGGTCATTCCCATGCCCGAAATGGCCTTGCTCGC
>JANPFZ010000064.1:0-7531 GCA_031423655.1 Polaromonas sp. | reverse complement strand
GGCTTGTCTCTCAAGAATTCGTTGCTGATACCGTGAACCTTTAGCGCGTCTTCATGGCTGTCGCGTTCGGGGTTGATATAAAAGTGTTTGTTGTTGCCAGTGAGCTTGCGGCCCAGCAATTCAACGCAGCCAATCTCGATGATGCGGTCGCCGTTTTCAGCGGAAAGACCCGTGGTTTCGGTGTCCAGAACAATTTGTCGCATGCGCGATTATCCTCAACCGTACCGATCAGTGAACTTCTTTGGCGTGGTTGATGGAATACTTCGGAATTTCCACCGTGACATCGGTCTGCGCCAGAAAGGCCTGACAACTCAGGCGCGAGTTCGGCTCCAGCCCCCAAGCACGGTCTAGCAAATCTTCTTCGCTCTCGTCGATCTCGTTAAGTGACTTGAATCCTTCGCGCACCACAACATGGCAGGTCGTGCAGGCACAGCTCAAATCGCATGCATGCTCGATATTGATCTTGTTGTCGAGCAGTGCTTCGCAAATCGATGTGCCGGCAGGTGCCGATATTTCAGCGCCCTTAGGGCAGTATTCAGAATGCGGCAATATTTTAATGATGGGCATGTTGTCAATTCAAAAGCGACCTGACTCACACGGTCTCGATGTTTTTCCCCGACAGCGCTTTTTGAATGCCACGGTTCATTCGCTGAGCGGCAAATTCTTCGGTTCCTCTGGCAAGCTCTTTGGTTGCGGCTTCAATACTGGCCGCATCGCCATGCGCCCGCGCATCAGCCAGACCAGCCATCAGGCTGTCGATTTGCGCACGCTCGTTGGGGCTGAGCAAATCAGCATCAGCAAACAAGGCGCTTTGTGTAGCAATAATCATGCGGTCAGCGTCCACTTGCGCTTCGGCCAGCGCACGTGCCTGCATGTCCTGCTGGGCGGTTGAGAAGCTTTCTGCCAGCATGCGCGCAATTTCATCGTCCGTCAGACCGTACGACGGCTTCACGTCGATCCGCGCCTCAACGCCGCTGCCCTGCTCTTTGGCGCTGACGCGAAGCAAGCCGTCGGCATCGACCGTGAAACTCACGCGAATGCGGGCAGCACCTGCAGCCATCGGCGGAATACCGCGCAACTCGAAGCGCGCCAGACTGCGGCAGTCGGCCACCAAGTCGCGCTCGCCCTGCACCACATGCAGGGCCAATGCGGTCTGCCCGTCCTGATAAGTCGTGAAGTCTTGCGCCATCGCGGTTGGGATAGTCTGGTTACGCGGCACGATGCGTTCGACCAGACCACCCATGGTCTCAATGCCGAGCGACAGGGGAATCACGTCGAGCAGCAAAAGATCAGCGCCCGTGTTGTTACCCGCCAGCTGATTGGCTGAAATCGCCGCGCCCAAAGCCACAACCTCGTCTGGATTGAGGTTGGTCAGAGGCTCGCGCCCAAAGAAGCTGGCTACGGCTTTTCGCACCTGCGGCATGCGGGTAGAGCCGCCCACCAGAACGACGCCCTGGACCTCATCCTTGCCAAGTTTGGCATCGCGTAGCGCCTTGCGTACGGCGGTCAGCGTGCGCTGGGTCAGGTGCGCCGTCGCGGTTTCAAAATCTGCGGCTTTCATCTCGAAGTTGATACCAGCTTTCGCGAGTTGAACCGAAAACTGCACAGCTTGCGCCGACGACAGGGCTTCCTTGCACACCCGAGCAGCGCGCTGCAAGGCCGCTTTGTCAGAAGCCGTCAGGGTATCGGCTGCCACCCCGGCCTTGGCAAGAATCCAATCCACCAGTGCGCGGTCATAGTCGTCACCGCCCAATGCGGAATCGCCACCGGTCGCAACCACTTCAAAAACCCCTTGCGTCAAGCGCAGGATGGAAATGTCAAAGGTTCCACCACCCAAATCGTAGATGGCGAACACGCCCTCGCTGGCGTTATCGAGGCCATAAGCGATGGCTGCGGCGGTGGGCTCGCTGATCAGGCGCAGCACGTTAAGGCCGGCCAACTGCGCGGCATCTTTCGTCGCCTGCCGCTGCGCTTCGTCGAAATAAGCGGGAACGGTGATTACCGCACCGTAGATTTCGTCGCTGAAGGTGTCTTCGGCGCGATAACGCAACGTTGCCAGAATTTCCGCACTGATCTCGACCGGACTCTTCTCCCCGGCAACGGTTTGCAGCGTGACCATGCCAGGCTTGGCGATGAACAGATAAGGCAGTTGCGCCCGGATGCCGATATCGTCGATACCCCGGCCCATCAGACGTTTCACCGATGAAATGGTGTTGCGCGGGTCCTCTACCTGCGCTGCAAGCGCGTCAAAGCCAATCTGACGCCGTTTTGCATCGAGATAGCGCACCACGCTGGGCAAAATTACCCGCCCCTGCGCGTCGGGCAGACATTCGGAAACGCCATTGCGCACGCTGGCCACCAGCGAATGCGTAGTGCCCAGGTCAATGCCGACAGCGATGCGTCGCTCATGCGGGTTGGGGGTTTGACCGGGTTCGGATATCTGAAGAAGTGCCATGTATCGTTTTCTTGTCAGTGCTTTTGACTTATTGTCCCAGCCGGTCGATGCGTTCATCGATCTCGCTGGCAAAGCGCTGTGTGAACATAAGGCTTCTGACCTGCTTAGAAGCTGCCACGAAGTCTTTTTGTACGTCAATCAGTTGCTCTAGCTTTGATAGCTGCCCGCGCTCGTCTTGATTGAGCTCCGAGGCTATTTCTTCAATATTTTGAAGCGTTTCAGCATCGTCCAGCGCCTCTCGCCATTCCATCTGCTGCATCAAAAAATCGGCCGGCATGGCAGTGTTTGTTTCCGCATTGATGGGAGCGCCATGCAATTCACACAGATAGGTCGCACGCTTCAAAGGGTCTTTCAGCCGTCGATAGGCTTCATTGATTCGCACCGACCATTGCATCGCCAGCCGTTGGGCCGCAGCGCCTTGCGCAGCAAACTTGTCCGGATGCGCCTCGCGCTGCAGTTCCTTCCAGCGCGCGTCAAGCACCGCACTGTCCTGAAAAAACTGCACCGGCACATTAAAAAGCTCGAAGTCGTTGGATTGAATAGAGGGCACGGTGCAAAAATTTTTTGTGATGGAAAGCGCGGCGAGCAGCTGTCAGGCTAGGCGCACAGCGCCTCGACTCCAAAACGTACTCAGGTACGTGAGGATTTCGAGCACTGCGCAACGACGCATGACGGGTGCACAGTAGCTTTACACACAAAAATCACACCCGAAAGGACTCGCCGCACCCGCAACGATCACGTTCATTGGGGTTGATGAACTTAAAGCCTTCGTTCAGGCCTTCACGCACAAAATCAAGCTGGGTACCGTTGATGTAAGCCATGCTTTTCGGATCCACCAGGACCTTCACGCCATTATCTTCAAACACGACATCTTCGGGTGCGATCTCGTCTGCGTATTCCAGCTTGTAGGCTAGGCCCGAACAGCCCGTGGTACGCACGCCCAGCCGCACACCCACGCCTTTGCCGCGCTTGGTCATGTAGCGGGTGACGTGGCGGGCAGCGGCATCAGTGAGGGTTACGGACATTTAAATCACTCGAGAATGGGTCTGCGACAGAAGGCAACGCGCCTCAATGCGTATGCTTTTGCTTGTAATCGTTCACGGCCGCCTTGATGGCATCTTCAGCCAGGATGGAGCAATGAATCTTGACGGGTGGCAGCGCCAGCTCTTCCGCGATCGCGCTGTTTTTAATGCCCGCCGCTTCGTCGAGCGTTTTGCCCTTCACCCACTCGGTAACCAGTGAGCTGGACGCGATTGCCGACCCGCAGCCGTAGGTCATGAAGCGCGCATCTTCGATTACACCCGTCAGAGGGTAGACCTTGATCTGCAGCTACATCACATCGCCGCAGGCAGGTGCGCCGACCATGCCGGTACCTACCGTTTCGTCGCCTTTTTCAAACGAGCCGACATTGCGGGGATTTTCATAGTGGTCTACCACTTTTTCACTGTATGCCATTTGCTTGCCTCTTTAAGTTGTCTGGTGTGTCTTAATGCGCTGCCCACTGGATGGTGGACAAGTCCACACCGTCCTTGAACATCTCCCACAGCGGGGACAGCTCACGCAGCTTGGCAACGTTCTCCTTGATCGTGCCCACCGCGTAATCAATTTCTTCCTCGGTGCTCCAGCGACCGATCGTCATGCGCAGGCTGCTGTGGGCCAGCTCGTCACTGCGACCCAATGCGCGCAGTACATAACTGGGCTCCAGGCTGGCTGAGGTACAGGCCGAGCCGCTCGAAACCGCCAGCCCCTTGATACCCATGATCAACGACTCACCTTCGACGTAGTTAAAGCTCATATTCAGGTTGTGCGGTACGCGTTTTTCAGCATGACCGTTCAGAAACACTTCTTCTACATCCTTCAGACCAGCCAGCATGCGCTCGTGCAGCGCCCGAATGCGCTTGTTTTCTTCATGCATCTCCACTTTGGCAATGCGGTAAGCTTCGCCCATTCCCACGCACTGGTGGGTTGGCAGCGTTCCCGAACGCATGCCGCGTTCATGGCCGCCACCGTGCATCTGCGCCTCCAGGCGCACGCGTGGTTTGCGCCGCACATACAGCGCTCCAATACCCTTAGGGCCATAGGTTTTGTGCGAGGTCAAGCTCATCAGGTCCACCGGCAAGGTAGTCAGGTCAATATCAACCCGTCCCGTGGCCTGTGCGGCATCGACGTGAAAGATGATGCCCTTTTCACGGCACAGCGCACCAATTGCAGCAATATCCTGAATCACGCCGATTTCGTTATTGACGAACATGACGCTAACAAGAATCGTGTCAGGCCTGATCGCAGCCTTCAGGACATCCAGATCGAGCAAGCCGTCTGTCTGCACCTCCAGGTAAGTGACGTCAAAGCCTTGGCGCTCCAGCTCGCGGCAGGTATCCAGCACGGCTTTGTGCTCGGTCTTCACCGTGATGATGTGCTTGCCCTTGGTCTTGTAGAAGTGCGCGGCACCCTTGAGCGCCAGGTTGTTCGACTCTGTGGCGCCGCTGGTCCAGACGATTTCCCGAGGATCAGCGCCAATCAGCTCCGCAATTTGCCCACGTGCTTTTTCGACCGCAGCTTCCGCCTCCCAGCCCCACGCGTGGCTGCGGGAAGCAGGGTTGCCGAAATGCTCGCGCAACCACGGAATCATCGCGTCCACCACCCGCGGGTCGCAGGGGTTCGTGGCGCTGTAATCCATGTAGATCGGGAAATGTGGTGTATCCATCTGGCTGGCTCTTTAAAACACGGGCTGACTATCAGCTTGAAACAAAAGGTCAAAGCGAAAACGGCACAGAGCGTCGCGCCCCGCCGTCAGCTTAAGACTTCGAGAATGCATTGCCGAGGGCAAACACCGAATTCGGTGCATTGACCCGAACAGGCTTGACCATTGGGGCGGTGAAAATTGCTTTCTTGACCTGTGGCGTGTTCTCGATGACGACGCCTTTGGCCAGTTGATCATCAACCAGCTTTTGCAGCGACACGGAATCGAGAAACTCGACCATGCGGCTGTTCAGTGACGCCCAAAGCTCGTGCGTCATGCAGCGCCCGCCCTCGCCTAGGCAATTTTCCTTGCCGCCACACTGCGTCGCATCAATCGGCTCATCTACCGATACGATGATGTCAGCCACGGTGATTTCGGTGGCCTTGCGACCGAGTGTGTAACCACCGCCGGGGCCACGGGTCGATTCGACCAGCTCGTGGCGGCGCAGTTTGCCGAACAGCTGTTCCAGGTAAGACAAAGATATCTGCTGGCGCTGGCTGATGGCAGCGAGGGTCACCGGGCCGTTGTTCTGACGCAGTCCCAAGTCAATCATTGCAGTGACCGCGAAGCGGCCTTTGGTCGTGAGGCGCATAACAAGCTCCTAAAAAGTTGGCTTGACTATCGTTTCCGCCCTGAAAGCTTCAGGCTCTCAGGGAACTCTTCCTCCAGCCGCCCAGATCAGTCAACCGGCTATGTGGCTATTTACGGGGGCTTTTATTGTTGCTCAGTGTTCTTGACTGATTTCGTCAAGTATACCAGTAGACTGTATTTGCTGCTGACCGAACATCCGACCGAAGTCAGATTGGGACCAAATGGTTATTTATAGGCCAGATAAGTACTAAAAATACCAATTAGTTTCACTTCTGCGGTTTGGCCGACGCGGCAGCCGAAATCGGCACGACGTTGTCAATGCCTGGCGCCCCGAACGCCTGCTCTTTCAGAATGTGAAGCTGATCGCGCACCCGCGCTGCTTTTTCGAATTCAAGGTTTCGGGCATGTTCGACCATCTGTTTTTCCAGCCGCTTGATCTCGCGTGCCACATCTTTCTCGCTCATGTCCTCCACCATGGCTTTCTGCAGCTCGAGCTTTTGCGTTTCCTGGCCTGATTTTTCACTGTACACGCCATCAATCAGGTCTTTGATGCGCTTGACCACGCTGCGCGGCGTGATGCCGTGCTCGAGGTTGAAGGCAATCTGTTTGTTGCGGCGGCGCTCGGTTTCACCCATGGCTTTGGCCATCGAATCGGTGATGCGATCAGCATAAAGAATGGCACGACCATTGAGATTGCGGGCAGCACGGCCGATGGTCTGAATCAGACTGCGCTCTGCCCGTAAAAAACCTTCCTTGTCGGCGTCCAGAATCGCCACCAGAGATACCTCGGGAATGTCGAGCCCCTCGCGCAGCAAATTGATGCCAACCAGCACGTCGAATGCCCCCAAACGAAGATCGCGCAGAATTTCCACGCGCTCCACCGTCTCGACGTCGCTGTGCAGATAGCGCACTTTCACGCCGTTTTCACTGAGGTAATCTGTCAATTGCTCGGCCATGCGCTTGGTCAGCGTCGTGATCAGAACGCGTTCGTTCTTGTTCACGCGAATGCGGATTTCCTGCAGCACATCGTCCACCTGGTTGACTGCGGGCCGGACTTCCACCTCGGGATCGACCAGACCCGTAGGCCGCACCACCTGTTCGACAACCTGACCGGCATGTTCCTTTTCGTAGGCCGCAGGCGTGGCCGATACAAAAATTGCCTGCCGCATCTTGCCTTCAAACTCTTCAAACTTCAGCGGCCGGTTGTCCAGCGCACTCGGCAACCGAAAGCCGTATTCGACCAGCGTAGTCTTGCGCGAGCGGTCGCCGTTGTACATGGCGTTGAGCTGGCCGATCATGACGTGGCTCTCGTCCAGAAACATCAGCGAGTCTTTGGGCAGGTAGTCGCACAAGGTCGACGGCGGCGAGCCGGGCGGCGCACCGCTGAGGTGGCGCGTGTAATTTTCAATGCCTTTGCAGTGCCCAATTTCACTCAGCATTTCCAGATCAAACCGCGTGCGTTGCTCAATGCGCTGCGCTTCAACCAGCTTGCCCTGCGACACAAACTGCGCCACGCGCTCGACAAGTTCGAGCTTGATGGTCTCAACCGCAGCCATCACCTTGTCGCGCGGCGTAACGTAATGGCTTTTCGGATAAACCACAAAGCGCGGCACCTTCTGACGGATGCGCCCCGTCAGCGGGTCAAACAATGAGATCGACTCGATCTCGTCGTCGAACAACTCGATGCGAATCGCGAGTTCGGAATGCTCAGCCGGAAACACGTCGATCACATCGCCGCGCACCCG
>JANPFZ010000063.1:0-3824 GCA_031423655.1 Polaromonas sp. | reverse complement strand
TTACGCGGTGGAAGGAACCGGCTTCAATTACGCCGCCTACCGTGAAGGCGTGCTGGGCGTGATCTTCAAGCGCTTCTACAGCATTCCGTCGGTGCTGCCGATGACGGGGTGTCCGTTTTGCGAGCGATATTGTGGGCGCGTGCGGTGTGACCGTTAAAACCGTGTTTTTTAAGTCAAATAGACCTCCGGCCTAGATAAAAAAGGCGCAAGCAGCTATTGAATATATAGCAGATGAATTGGTGACGTAAAAAAGCCCGGGCACTTTGCAGCCCCGGGCTTCAAAGAAAGGCGGTCGAAATTTTCAGTCGTCGAGTTCGGCCTTTGCCATCTCCACGTCCAGCCGCTCCATCGCATCCAGCGCTTTGCAGGCGGCAGCCTGCTCGTACAGTTTGGTGGCGTCTTTCATTTTCTTGTCGCCGTCGAGCATGACCATGCCGTTGGCGTGTTCCATCATCGCAATGGCCGAGCCGGGGTTGAGCTTGAGTGCTTCCTTGAAGAGCGCCAGGCCCGTGTCTTTCTTGGCGCCGTAGGTCATGCCGCCGATGAGCGAGCCGACCTTGTCAATCACTTCCGCATGGAAAGCGGCCAGCCCGATGTGCGCGTCGGCATGTTTCGGGCACAGTTTGATGGCATGTTCCAGCGACTGCTTGACCTTGCCGCCCAGCCCCTGCGCCAGCGCCTTGGCCACGCTGATGCCCTGGCTGTAGCGCCCCAGCGCGTAGGCTTGCCAGTACCAGGCATTGGGGTTCGTCGGGTCGGTGGCTTGCTGCGCTTCGGCGCGCCCGGCCACTTCCATGAACAGCTCGAGCTTGGTTTTCTCTTTTTTCTCGAGGTAGTTGGCATAGATGCTGGTGGCCTTGTTGGCCACGGTGATGCCCTCAACACCGACCTCGATCCCCGCCTCTGCGGCCTGCTGAAATTCGCCGTTGTGAAACAGCACCCAGGCCTGCAACACGGCAGCTTGCCTGGGCAGCGGTTCGCAGTCGCCGGCGTGCAGGCGGGCCCAGTGTTTTTTCAGGCTGGCGACATCGAATTCATACTCGCCCGCATAAGGAAATGGGGTCCATTTGGCCATCCGTTGACTCCTTGATTGAAATTCTGCTTTTACTTTTTTGCTTTTATGGGGCGATAGCTTAGCGGGTCTTCGAGGGTCACGGGATTCGTGGCGCATTGTTTGCCGTGTGACCCGAGGAAAAGTTAGGCCGGTGTGTTGTAGGCATCGGTCAGGGCCTGCAGATGGGCGCGCTGGCTTATTTCAAGATAGGGAAGCAGCAGATTGAGGACGTGGTGCGCACCGCGCAGCAACGCCGACTGCGCGTTTTCCGGCTCCAGCGCGTTGCGCGGGTCGCGCACGTATTCGAAGCTCAACCAGTAAGTCAGCACCACCACCATGCTGGTGGCCGTGGCCTCGACCTCGCGTGAATCGATCGACATCGCGCCGGCCCGGCTCATGCCGTCGAGCAGCGCCTTGACGGAACGCGTCTTGTTTTTCAGCACCCACTGGAAATGCGTTTCCAGCCGCCGGTTTTTGCTGAGCAGATCGTTCAGGTCGCGGTACAGAAAGCGGTACTGCCAGATGAGCTCAAAAAGCGTGTGCATGAAGAACCAGGCGTCTTCGACATTTCGCACGCCATCGCTGGCATTAAGCAGTTCGTTGAGTGATTTTTCATAGCGGTCAAAGAGCGAATTGATCAGCTCGTCTTTGGCCGGGTAATGGTAGTAGAGGTTGCCGGGGCTGATGCTGAGCTCGGCAGAAATTAGCGTGGTCGAGACATTGGGCTCGCCAAAGCGGTTGAACAGCTCCAGCGTCACTTCCAAGATGCGTTCAGCGGTACGGCGAGGCGCTTTTTTCGCCATGTGTTCTACCCTTTGTTGAGCCGTACTCTAACCCGTCGCCTGCGCGTGCGGCACTAGGGAAGTCCAGCAGCGGAGCAGCGCGCCGCTACCGGCCACTGCTGCTACCCGCTGCTACCGGCTGCTTTCCGCTGCTAACCGCTGCTACCGGCTGCTACCCGCTGCTACCGGATCAAGCTGATTTGCGTGCCGCCGGGCGCTTGGCCGCAGCGGGTGCCGCTTTCCTGGCGGCAGGCGCGGCGGTCTTTTTGGCAGCAGCGGGACGCGCGCTCATGCTCTGCACGGTTTTGTTCAGCTCGTCGATGCGGGCAACCAGCGCGTCCACGTCTTTGGCAGACGGCACACCGAGTTTGTTCAGTGCCTGGGACACGCGGTCTTCAAAAATGTTTTCAAGTTTGTCCCAGCGCTGGCCGGCCCTGGACTGAATGTCAGTCGCCATGCTGGCCATTTTGCTGGTGGCTTCGGAGATCTTTTCTTCTGCAACAGACTGCGTTTTGCGCTGAATCGACAGGCCTTCTTTCACCAGCGTTTCAAACACTTTGCCGCCTTCTTCCTGCGCTTTTGAAAAAGCCCCCAGGCCAGCCAGCCAGATTTGCTGCGCGGACTCTTTGACCGCATTGGACAGATGCGGGCTGGATTTTTTTTCTTCGCTCATTTTTTGCAATTTTTTGACCATGGGTGCTCCTTGAGGACAGGTTGAAGTTTGCGCCTGCTATGGCGGCGAACCGAAAATATAAGCCCTGGCTGCACCGGTGTTTAGGTGGGACCTTCTAGAACGGACACCATGCGGTGCCTACGCGGAGAAGCGCGGGTTTTTGCTACCTAGTGGGTCGTGAGGTTCGGGCAAGAATCGCGTTTTGATTGCCAGTGCGGCGGGGGATAAAAATGCATTATTTCGTCACGGGGGCCACCGGCTTCATTGGTAAACGCCTGGTTAAAAAAATCCTCGAGCGAAAAGGCACCGTCGTTCATTTTTTGATCCGCAGGGAAAGCGCCAGCAAGGCCACTGCGCTGCGCGATTATTGGGGTGTGAGCGCGGCGCGGGCGGTGGCGGTACATGGCGACCTGACCAGCAAAAAGCTTGGCGTCAGCAGCGACGACATCAAAAAACTCAAGGGGCAAGTCGCCCATTTTTATCATCTGGCCGCTGTGTATGACCTGGGCGCCGACGAAGAAAGCCAGATTGCTGTCAACATAGACGGCACCCGCAACACGGTCGAGTTTGCCAGGGCGATTGATGCCGGGCACTTTCACCATGTGTCATCGATCGCTGCCGCCGGCTTGTATGAAGGCGTGTTTCGCGAAGATATGTTCGAGGAGGCCGAGAACTACGAGCATCCCTACTTTCGTACCAAGCATGAGAGCGAGAAAATCGTCCGCAATGAATGCCAGGTGCCGTGGACGGTCTTCAGGCCCGCGATGGTGGTGGGCGACAGCCAGACCGGTGAGGCCGACAAGATCGATGGACCGTACTATTTTTTCAAGCTGATCCAGCGCATGCGGCAACTGCTGCCGCCGTGGATGCCGGCTGTCGGGCTGGAAGGCGGGCGCGTGAATATCGTGCCGGTCGATTTCGTGGTCGATGCGCTCGACCACATCAGCCACCAGACCGGCATCGGCAAAAAATGCTTTCATCTGGTGGACCCGGTGGGCTACCGCGTCGGTGATGTGCTGGATATTTTCAGCAAGGCCGCCCATGCGCCGAAGATGAATCTGTTTGTCAATGCGGCCTTGCTCGGGTTCATTCCACGCAGCGTGAAAAAGAGCCTGATGGCGCTGGCGCCGGTGCGGCGGGTGCGCAATGCGGTGCTGGCTGACCTGGGCTTGCCCGAGGATATGCTGACCTTCGTCAATTACCCGACGCGTTTCGACAGCCGCGAGATGACGGCGGCACTGAAGGGCTCCGGCATCGCGTGTCCGAACCTGAAAGACTACGCCTGGCGTTTGTGGGATTACTGGGAGCGTCACCT
>JANPFZ010000062.1:0-5558 GCA_031423655.1 Polaromonas sp. | reverse complement strand
GTGTGGCCCACCCCGCGTTTCGGCGTTTTGATAGCCCGGATGAAGGCCGCGTTGTTGTCGTTGTTCACCATCAGGACCATCCAGCTGCACAGGTCCTTGATTTCGGTGCGGTCAAAAAAGCCCTGCCCGCCCGACACCTTGTACGGAATATTGGCCTTGCGAAAGGCTTTTTCAAATGGTTTGGCCATGTGGTTGGCGCGGTACAGCACGCAAAAATCTTTCCACTCCCGGTACTGCCCGCCCGCCGCCTGCAGCGTGCCTTCAGCGCGCAGGCTCTGGATGCGCGCCACCACGCGCTCGGCCTCGTGCTCTTCGCTGTCACAGTCCATCACGCGCACCGGCTCGCCTTCACCCAGTTCGCTGAACAGCGTTTTCGGGAACAGCTTCGGGTTGGGGCCGATCACGTTGTTGGCCGCGCGCAAAATCGCGCTGGTCGAGCGGTAGTTTTGCTCCAGCTTCACCACTTTCAGGTTCGGGAAATCCTGCGGCAGCTTTTTCAGGTTGTCGAGCGTCGCGCCGCGCCAGCCGTAGATCGACTGGTCGTCATCACCCACCGCGGTGAACCTGCCACGCGCGCCCACCAGCAACTTCAGCACGTCGTACTGCGTGGCGTTGGTGTCCTGGTATTCATCGACCAGCACATGGCCCAGTGAAGCCTGCCATTTGCCGCGCACCGCTTCATGCTCTTGCAGCAACTTCAGCGGCATGCTGATCAGGTCATCGAAGTCCACGCTTTGGTAGGTGCTCAAGCGCTCTTCGTAGCGCGCCATGATCCGTGCGATGGTTTTTTCTTCATCGCCGCTGGCCTGCGCTTCGGCCTGCGCCGCATTCAGCCCGCTGTTTTTCCAGCGGCTGATAGTCCATTGCCATTGACGCGCGGTGGCCGCGTCGGTGCTGCCGCCCGCGTCTTTCAAAATACTGGTGACGTCGTCGGTGTCGAGAATCGAAAACTGCGGCTTCAGGCCCAGCGCTGCGCCGTCTTGTCGCAGCATGCGCACGCCCAGCGCATGAAAGGTGCAGATCATGACCCCCTTGGCCTGTTTGCCGATCAGCGTTTTGGCGCGCTCACGCATCTCGGCGGCGGCCTTGTTGGTAAACGTAATCGCCGCGATTTGCTCGGCCTTCAGGCCTGACTGGATCAGCCGGCCAATCTTGTGCGTGATCACCCGCGTCTTGCCCGAACCGGCACCGGCCAGCACCAGGCACGGGCCGTGCAGGTAGTTGACGGCTTCCTGCTGGGCGAGATTGAGGCCGTCTGACATGAAGGAAATCGTTTCGGAGAAAGTGCGGTAGTGGCGCAGAGCCGGTAAAACGGCTTGGCAAGAATGCGTTGAACGCAGAGCGCAAATCATACCGGTGCGTGTTTGCAAGGGACGCCAGGACAGCCGAATCGCCACAATTATGCATATTTGACTAAATAACATCAAATATGCATAATTTGGGCCGTGACCACAGCCAAACCTCCTTTGTTCGCAACCTTTGACATTCTTCAGGCCTACAACCTGTGGTGGCGGGGACCTGAGCAGGCATTTGAAGGTCTGCCGGAATTTCGTCGCGACGTGTTTGACGATCTTTATGCAGACGTCAAACAATTGCCGCAAATGGTCTCGGTCACCGGGCCGCGCCGCGTCGGCAAAAGCACCTTGCTGCAGCAGTGCATTCAGCAACTCATTGCGGACGCGCCCGATCCGCAAGCGCAGGCCAATCGCATTGTGTATTTCTCGATGCAGGACCCCGGGCTGGAGATTCCCGGTTTCAACCAGGACCAGTTTTTCAACGACCTGGTTGCGGCAGCAGTTCAGGCTGCTAAATCGGGGCTGACCTATCTTTTTCTTGACGAGATTCAGCGCTTCCCGCGCTGGGAGCTCTACCTTAAAAAGTACTACGACCTGAAGACGCCGGTGCGCTTTGTGGTGTCGGGCTCGGCCAGTGCGCCGATTTTCAAGAAGTCACGCGAGAGCTTGCTGGGGCGCGTTAAAGACTTTCATGTGTTGCCGTTTAGTTTTCGGGAGTGGCTTTATGCGCAGGTAATTGCCAAGCGGGACGCCATCACTGCTGAAATGCTGAACGCCAGTATGCACACCATGCGAAACATGGGGCGAAGCCTCCAACTCTCCAATCTCGATCCTAATAGCTTCACTCAGTGGATTGAAGCGGATTTCTTTGGCGGCGATACCCACCTCCATGAGATCGACAATTTCCTCTTCGAAGGCGGCTTCCCCGAAGTCTGGAACCTCCCCACGCTGTTGGCCAAACAGGAATACCTGTACCAAAACCAAGTCGAGCGCGTGATCTTCGAAGACCTGCTGGTCGCCGCCGAATTTCGCAAGCCCGAGATGCTGCGCCGTTTTTATCTGGGCCTGCTCAAAGACCCCGGCCGTGAATCCAACCTGTCGCAGATCAGCAGTGAAATCGGGCTGGCGCGCAGCACCATCGAAACCTATTTCCCGCTGCTCGAAGCGACTGATCTGGTCTGGCGCCTGCACAAGCACACCAGCACCAAATCAACGCCCAAGGCCGGTAACTTCAAGACCTATCTGGTTGACCTGGCCGTGCGCAACGCGGTGCTGAAGCTCAGTCAGGAGCAGATGGTGTCCGACCCGACATTGATGGGCGCCTATGCCGAAAACGTGGTGGCCAACCACCTCCGGCGCTGGCCGGGTCTGGTTGAATTGGGCTACTGGCGCCGGAACAACGATGAGATCGATTTCATTGTCGATCTGGGTTCAACCCGCATCGGTGTCGAAGTGAAGTACCGCAATGAAGTTCAAGACAAAGATGTGCTTAAAGCTGCGCGCCTGTGTGAGGCGCATGGGTGCGAAGCCTGCATCATGGTGACGAAAGAACCGGTGGCGCCGGAGACCGTTGAAAAGCTGAAGAAGCAGTCGCCGCTGCCGCTTGCTGTCGTGCCGCTGGCGGCGTTCCTCATGCTGTTCTGATATTTCTCGAACCTGGGCGATTGCCGTGCTTTCAATTCTGCTCGTCACCTTCCCCTTCTTCGCCCTCGTGCTTTGCGGCTACATTGCCGCCCGGCGCGGGCTGTTGCCGCAGGCTGCGATTCCGGGGCTTAACGCCTTCACGATGTATTTCGCGCTGCCCTGTCTGCTGTACCGCTTCGGTGCCAATACGCCGATTGCGCAGCTGCTTGATGGCACGCTGATGGGCGTGTATTTTCTGTGCGCGGTCATCATGGTGGCATTCACGATTGCGGTGACGCTGGGCCGCGACAAGGGCCACAAGCGGGGGCGCACCGGCTGGGACGACGCGTCATTCGGGGCCCTGGTCGCGGCGTTTCCCAACACTGGCTTCATGGGCGTGCCGCTGTTGGTGGCCTTGCTGGGCGCCCGTGCGGCCGGCCCGGCGATTGTCACCATCGTGGTCGATCTGGTGGTGACCTCATCGCTGTGCATCGCGCTGTCGCGGCTCGATTCAGCCGATGTTCACGGCGCCGAAGTCGCGGCCAAAAAAGCGCTGCAGAGTGTCGCGCTTAACCCCTTGCCGTGGGCGATTGTGCTGGGAGCGCTGACGTCGACGATGCAGCTCAGCCTGCCTGCACCGGTGATGCAGACCCTCGGCCTGCTGGCTGATGCAGCCTCGCCGGTGGCGCTGTTCACCATCGGCGCGGTACTGGCGCGCTCACAAATAAATAGCACAGTACCCACATCTTTGATGGACTACCTGCCAGTTACCGTCATCAAACTGATTATTCATCCGGTGTTGGTGGGGTTGATGGGGCTGAGCGCGATTGCACTGGGCTTGCCGCTAGACCGGTTCGCGTTGACTGTCATGGTGCTGGTCGCCGCGCTGCCCAGCGCCAGCAACGTCGCGCTACTGGCGGAACGCTTCGGCGCCGACGACGGTCGCGTCGCGCGCATTATTTTGCTGTCGACGGTGCTGGCCTTCTTCACGTTTTCAGGGTTTGTGGCGTTGATGGCTTGAGGATTTCTGTCCGGTAATATGAATGAAAACTACCTCTAACCCAGGTAAAACGTGCGCCAGCAGCTATTAAAAACAGAGCGTTTGTATCATTCAGGATCGGTCGGCAATTCTCCGACGCGGAACGACCTTGACTTTTATCGGCACCGATTTGAACGAGGGGCAGCCGTAGGTCGCTATGCTTTGCGCATCCACCGGGTAGCTGCCGCAGCTGGTCAATTTCCAGAACCAGTTGTTGTAGATCGTGCACTGTGAGCCACCGTCCTCATGCCAGCCGAGAAACACGCAGCTGCGATTGACGCAGCAGCGGCCGCAGTGCGTGCAGCTACCCTCGATGGAT
Source organism: Polaromonas sp. (assembly GCA_031423655.1). Lineage (GTDB taxonomy): Bacteria > Pseudomonadota > Gammaproteobacteria > Burkholderiales > Burkholderiaceae_C > Polaromonas. The sequence continues at coordinate 1,282 of JANPFZ010000062.1, read as the reverse complement.
TCAGCGCTGTAGCCATGCAGCCCGAGCCTGCGTTGCAGATTGCGCGACAACACACGCGCTTGGCCCAAGGCGAATAAATAATGTGCTGATCGCACCAGCGTGACACGGTATTGCCGAAGGTAGTGCCAGCGGCCAGAAAGCAGTACGCAGGCCAATGGCGCCAACGGCAGCAGCAGGCTCATGGCCGTTAGGGCCAGGGCCTCGACGAGCAGTGAAAAAAGTTTGATCGGCAAAAAATTCCCAATTGGCTTCACAGTGAGAATCGGCCCTTGTACTACGCCAGCGAATCTGATTTTTTGCCGACCGGTGTGACCCCATCGCAAGTGCAGGAAAGCAGGAATGCCCCCCACAACTTTCTGTAACGGCTTCCTGCTGGCGCAGTGGCTTGTCGGAATTGAAAGCCCGCCGCTCAACACCCGCTGTAGTTTTTGCTGCCGTTGGCGTTCAGCGTGTAGGTGCCGCCACGCGGGCCGGTGTAGCAGATGACGGGCGATGTTGGGGTGGCTGTTGCAACGGCGACCGGCGCAGAGCTGTTCGCGTCGGCCGTGCAAACCGGCGTGACTGGCTCAACACCGTTTCGATAAAACCAGGGCGCTTCCGGGTCCATTTGCGCCCACAGGCCCAGATCTGAGGCGGCAGCGCTGCCCTGCGCTTGCAAAAACTGCGCGCGTACCGCCGCGCTGATTTCACATTGGTAGGCCTTGTAAAACCACGCCATGCCGGTTGCAAGCTGATTCAGATTGACATACTGGCAACTGTCGGTGAACACCGCGCCCACAATCCGGTCGCACTGGTCGGTCTTGGTGTAAGCCACCTTCACGCGCTTGCCCAGCACCGCGCTGGCCAGCGTGCTTTGTGACGCGTTGCCAAAGGGCTGCGCCAGCTCGGGCGCGTCGATGCTGTCGAGCCTGATGTGGTGCGCGGCGCCCCCACTGGCTAGCGTGATGGTGTCGCCGTCATGTACCGAGGTGACCGCGCCTTCCAGCAGTTTCGGGCCAACATCGACGCCGCAGAGGGTGGTGCGTGAGGCGGAGCTCGTGGATTGGTTCTGGCTGGTTTGGTCTGGGTTGCAGGCGCTTCGCGTGCAGGCTGCCGAGTTGCCAGCACCCCCACTGCCGCCCCCGCAGCTCGCCAGCAAAGCGATTGCCACTGAAAAGGCGGCGCAAGTGGCGCGGGCAAATATTGGTTTCATCAAAGTTGCTGTGCAGGTGTCGGTGGTTGGTGCCAGGCGGCTGGTGTGTGGCGTCTGTGATGCGCTTGAATCAGCGCGGCAGGCAGGATG
>JANPFZ010000061.1:0-19564 GCA_031423655.1 Polaromonas sp. | reverse complement strand
CTGCGCGACCTGGGCGGCCTGATCGTCATCGACTTTATCGACATGGAAGAGTCGCGCAATCGCCGCGATGTCGAAAACCGTCTGCGCGACGCGCTGCGGCAAGACCGCGCTAGAGTCCAGTTCGGCACCATCAGCAAATTTGGTTTGATGGAAATGAGCCGGCAACGCTTACGGCCTGCGCTGTCAGAAGGCGCTTCGATCCCTTGCCCGCGCTGCGGTGGTTCGGGTCATATCCGTGACACCGAAAGCTCGGCGCTGCAGATTCTGCGCATCATTCAGGAAGAGTCGCTGAAAGACAGTACAGCCTCGGTGCTGTGCCAGGTGCCGGTCGATGTGGCGTCGTTCCTGCTGAACGAAAAGCGCTCGGAGATCGCCAAGATCGAGATGAAGCAGCGCATCAACGTACTGCTGGTGCCCAACAAAACGCTGGAAACGCCGAACTACCGGCTTGAGCGCCTGAAGCACGACGACCCGCGCCTGGACAACATCGAAGCCAGCTACAAGATGGCCGAAGAAATTGAAGACCCGACGCTGGTCACGCGCCGCAGCCAGGAAAGACACAACAAGCAGGAGCCCATCATCAAGGGCGTGTTGCCTGATGCGCCGGCGCCTGCCGCGCAGCCCCGGCCAGTCGCACCTGTGCCTGCGCCCGCACCTGCGGCTGTGCAGTCCGCAGTGCACCCCGCACCGGTGGCAGCGGCGCCTGTGCCGGTTGAAAAAGGCTTTTTTGGCTGGGTGAAGAACCTGTTTGGCGCCGAACCTGAGGCGGCGCCTGTCGCTGCACCGGTAGCGCCGGTTAAAACGGAAGAGCGCACGGGTGAAGCCCGACGCGATGGCCGTGGCGAACGCGGTGAGCAGCGTGTTGAACGCGGTGAACAGCGCGGCGAACGTGGTGGCCGTGACGGCCGACGTGGTGGGCGTGGCCGCGCTGAGGGTCGCACCGAAGGGCGTCCAGAAGGCCGCCCGGACGGCCAGAGTCGACCAGACGCACGTCCGGACGGTCGCGCTGAGGGTCGGTCTGATGGCCGTGGCGGCGAACGCCGCGAGCGCAATCCTGAAGGCCGCAGCGAAGCCGGTCGTCAAGAGCGCCAGGAACGCCCCGCCGGTGAGGCGCGAAACGACGGCAATCCAGAAAGCCGCACCGAAAACCGCGAACCGCGCGGCGAAGGCAGTCGTGGCGGACGCAACCGCCGCGATGGCAGTGACCGTGGCGAACGCGCTCCCCGTGACTCGGTCGAGCAAGACATTGCAGCGGCCAACCAGGCGGCCATGGCTGCGGCCATGGGCGGCGACGCGCCAGTCGCATCGCCGCGTCGCCCAGACAGAGCGACCACTGACGCCGGCCAGAACCAGAGCGAGCGCGCGCCGGGTGAGCGCCCGCAAGGCGACCGGGAAACACGTGGTGAGCGCGGTGAGCGCACCGGCCGCCGCAACGACCGCCGGGGTGAACGCGGTGATCGTGGTGAACGGGCAGATGGCCAGAACGCGTCGCCCGACGCGGTAGCCGTCACCCTGATGGGCGAGCGCGCACCCATGAACGACCTGCCCGGCACGGACGCAGTTGACACGCCCCGTGATAGCTTCGGCCTGACCCAAGACGTGAACGCCCAGGCGCCACGCGATGAAGCTCAGCCCGAAGGCGGACAGCCGGGGCATGAAGCTGGCAACGAGGCACGCCAGCCGCGCGAACGCCGCAGTCGTGACCGTTACGGCCGTGACCGCCGCGAGCGCGGTGAAGGAGACCGCACCGCCACCAGCGCTGGCAGTGAGCGGTCTGCCGAAAGCAGTGCCACCGCCTTCTTTGCAGAGTCAAATCAGCCTCCAGCCCAGGAAGAACGTGCGCAAGCAGCTACTACTTTTGTAGCGCCTGCGGCAGAAATTGCTGCGGTAAACAGGCCGGTTGCGGCGCCCATTGCCGCGCCCGTGACTCAGGCTGGACCAGCACCCGCCAGCCCAACCCTGCCCAAGGTCCAGTCGTATGACTTGCCGATGCAGGACTTGAGCCAGGTGGCGCAGTCGTCCGGCTTGCAGTGGGTCAATTCCGATGCCGGCAAGATCGCGGAAGTCCAGGCGGCGATTGCAGCCGAAGCCAGGCCGATTCACATCCCGCGTGAACGCCAGGCGGTCGCCGCATCTACCGACGGTCCGCTGGTATTGGTTGAGACCAAACGCGACCTTGCCAGCATGCCGCTGCCTTTTGAGAAACCGCCAGCCTGATCAGGCTACAACGATATTGCCCGACACCCCGGTCGGGTTGAACAATAAAAAAGGCCCGCATGCGGGCCTTTTTTTTATTCGCTGACTGATTTCATTTAATCTGCGCCGCCCGCTTGTACGCCTCTGCCGCCCCGACCTCGTCCTGTCGCTGCTCGGCCAGTGCCGCCAGGGCGCGCCAGGCGTTGCGATGCAGCGTGGTGTCCTGCAGCGCCTGCGCGGCCTGGGTCAACAACTGACGCGCCTTGCCCCACAGCTGCAGCTTCAGGCAGGCCATGCCGGCCAGGTACTGCAGATTGGCATCGCGCGGGCGGCTGAACTGCGCTGCCTCGATGCGTGCCAGCCAAGCTGCATCAAGTGATTGCAGCCCCGACTCGAGCACTCCAATCATCTTGACGCGCAGGTTGTCGCCGATGTCCGAGCGCGGCTGCATCATGCGTTCCCAGACCTGCAGCAGCCAGGAGCGGGCCAGATCGGCGTCGCCGTTCAAGGCCATCAGGCGCGACGCGGCATGCACCACTAGCTCGGGCATGGCTTTTTCGTTCGCGTCCAGCGATTCCCAGGCGCGCTGCAGCTGGGCCGGGTCGTGCGCTTCGTTAAGCAATTCAAGCGCCAGGCCGCGGACGATGCTTTGCCCTGCTTCGGGCGAGAACGCCCGGTGTTTGGCCAGCAGGCGCGCGGTCTCCAGCGCCTGCGGCGTCTGGCGCAACTGACGCGTGGCGCGCAGCTTCATGCGCAGCGCCAGCGTGCGGCGTGCGGCGCCTTGCGGCAGCTGGCCCAGCCAGTCGAGCGCGGCGCCCGGGTCACGGTCGTCCATGGCCCAGCGGGCGGCGCGAAACTGCACGCCTTCGCGCACTTCGAAAGCGTTTCGATGCGATGAGGTTTGCAGGGCCAGCTGCAAATGCTCCTCACGCAGCGCCTTGTTTTGCAGTGACTGGGCACTTTCAGCCACCAACAGATGCGCCAGCGAGCGCAACTGGTTCGAGCGCACTGCGCTGTGCCCCACTTCGTAGCCTGATTCGTCAACCACCTGAACCAGGCTTTTTTCCTGCGCCAGTGCGTTTTGCGCCGACCGGGTGGCGCGGATGTAGCGCCCCGCCAGCTGGTGCGCCAGAGAATCGAGCAGCGATGAATACATGGCGCGTTCTTTTTGCTGCGCACGCCAGCGGCGGGCTTCCAGCGGCAATGAAAATACGGCGGTCAATGCGCGCGAAGCCAGGTAGAGCAAAAGAAACAGCCCCGCCAGCAGCAGAACGACCAGGTTAAACGACAGGTCAACCCGGTGCGGTGGCCAGAACAGAGTGACCACCGCCTGGTTGTTGCCGGCCACCAGCGCCGCCGATACAGCAATACCAAACAGGGCCAGAAGCCAAAGTGCGGCGCGCATGCTGGGGCTACCCTGCTACCGTCCTGCCGCAGCGGTGGCCAGTGCGGTCATCGTGTCGTCCAGCCGCGGCAATTCGCTGGTCTTGAGCTGGCCTTGAATTTGTTGCAGCGACTGCGCCGCCTGCTGCGTCTTGCGCGAGCCCGCGTCGAAATATTTCATTAGCCAGGCGTTGGCGGCCATCAGGTCGCTGCGCGCAGCGTCGGTTTGCCGCGACAGCAGCGACAGCCGCGCATTGAGCAGCCGCAGCTTGAAGTTCTCGCGCAAAAAAAATGCCTGCTCGGGGGCCAGCAAAGCCGCTTCGGGCTGATCAATGCGGCTGACCCGCAGCAGCTTGCCTGCTTCGCTCTTCACGTTGTGCACGATGCTTTGAAACCAGGCAGCTGGCGTCAGGTAGGCGAGCAGTTTTTCAAGCGGTGTCGCCGCAGCCTGGCTTGCAGCCAGCGGCGCAGAAGCAGAGGCGCGCGCCGCCGGTGAGGCAGAAGCGGAAACAGGAACAGGCGCCACCCGCGCGGCGCCACTGAGCGGCATGGCGTTGGCAAGCGGCAGTTCGTCGGCCAGGCGCACCAGTTCATCGAGCTTGATCAGCAGCACCGGCACATCGGTCAGGGTGGCGGCCTTGATGCGGTCCATGTCTTTGGCAATCGCGCGCTGCAACGGGTTCAGCCGTGGCTGCGCAGCCCGCTGCAGGCGCTGCTCGGCCGAGCGCAGGGCAGCCAGCAGCGGCTCCGCACTGCCGGTAAGCTGCGCCTGCTGCTGCGCCAGCCGCAATGCCGATTCAAAATCGACCACCAGATTTTCATCGCGCGAGCGCGACAGGCTCTGCATCAGTTCCTCAAGCTGCGTTCGCTGCAGGCTGACTTCGCTGATGCGCGTGTCCTGCAGCGCCAGCCGCGCCGCCAGCTCACGCGTGGCCTCTTCAGCCTGACGCGCCAGCGTACGCGCCTCAACCGCCTGCGCGCCGGAATCGGTGCTGCGGCGCGCGAGTTCTTCCTGCATGTTGCTGACTTTTTGCCACAGCAAACCGCTGGCCAGCAAGCCGGCTGCAGCCAGCAAGGCCGCTACCAGCAGCAACCACGATGATCTGCCAGACGACTCGGCCGGGTCGATCATCGTCAGACCGGGTTCCTGAGGCGGAACTGGCATGTACGACTGCAGTGACGCAGGCGGCTGGGACTGGTCGTGTGGGCTCGGGCTCATGGATGACCCAATTCTATCGAGGCGCCAGATGCCATTTTCGCCAGCGCCGCCGTGATGTCTTCCAGCTGTGGGCGAGATTCAAGCACCACGCCCCAGCCTGCCGCGCGTGCCGCCTCGGAGATTCGCGGATGGGTCGCCACCGCACGCGCACGGCTCAAGTCGATGCCGCCCAGCGCCACCAGGTTGTCCACGGCTTCTGAACTGCTGAGCAGCCAGACCGATCCATCACTGCTGGCGGCCCCTGCGCGTTGCTGCTGGGCAGCGGAAAGTTGCGGCGCCCGGCGCAGGTAGACCCGCAAAAAATCCACCGTGGCGCCAGCGGCCCCCCACTGGCGCGCAATCCAGTCCCGCCCCGGCGCGGCGGCGTTTGCCGGATCATCACGCTGACGCGAGATGGTTTGCCCGCGCACGATCAGCACGCGGCGGCCCTGCCAGTCATGCGCCCCGCCCACGGTGGCCCACAAGGCCTGCGAGTCAAACTGCGCTGCATCGGGCGCGGGCCCGTCGATCTGCTGCGCCGGAACGCCCGCCGCCAGCAGCGCGGCTGCGGTTCCCGGTCCGGGCGCCATCAATCGCAGCAGCGGCGGCAGGCTGGCGGAAGTTCCACTCGCTACGTTTTTGATAGCTTCTTGCGCACGTTTTACCTGGGCTGGAGGCTTATTTTGCTTAAAGAAATAGTTCACCGCATTGCCGCTGACGAACAGGCAGGCAGTGTAGGCCTCCAGCGTGTCCCAGGCGTGTTGCAGTGCTTGGACGTCCTTCAAATCATCAGCGGGGCCAATCTCGATCAGTGGCAACGCCTCGGCAGCAAAGCCGCGTTGCTGGAGCTGCTTGACCCAGTGCAGGCATTCGCGTTCGGGCCGGGTCACGATGACGCGGTTTTCGGCGACGCGGGCTGGGTCGCCTCGACTGGCGCTCATGCCAGCGCCCGCTGTCACGGCGTTAAAGCGGCGGCTTCGGGCGCCTTCCAGACGGCGCCACCCGCGCGCAGCTGCGCGGCGACGGATTCGCCCAGCGCCTCGGCGTCTTCAAAGCTGCGCACGACCGCACTTTGCTCGGCATGAACCAATGCAGCCAGCGGCAATCCCGGCAGGCTTTCAGCCGAGGCCGGGTCGCCCCAGGCAGCGCGAAGCCGCATCGCCTGATCGCCATCTTTCGCCAGGACAGTCGTGGTGAACGACGCCAGCGGCATCGAGCAGCTGCCGCCCATCGCGCGCGACACCGTGCGCTCGGCGGTGACCGCCAGCCACGTCGCCTTGTCAGCCAGAGTGCCCAGGGCCTGCAGCAAGTCAGCCCGGTCTGATCGCACTTCAATACCCAGCGCCCCCTGCCCGGCCGCAGGCAGCATGTCATCGGGCTCGAAAGCGGAGCGAATGCGGGACGTCATGCCCAAGCGCATCAAACCGGCAGCGGCCAGCACAATCGCGTCGTAATCGCCCGCATCGAGCTTGCGCAGGCGGGTGTCCAGGTTGCCGCGCAGCGGTGCAATTTTCAAATCGGGCCGCAATGCTTTCAAGAGCACCAGACGACGCAGGCTAGACGTGCCGACGACAGCGCCCTGCGGTAATTCGGCCAGCGACGCGAACTGGTTGGACACCAGGGCATCGCGCGGGTCTTCACGGGCCAAGACGCAGGCCAACGCGAATCCTTCCGGCAAATCCATCGGCACATCCTTGAGGGAATGCACGGCGAGGTCAGCCCGGCCTTCGCTGAGGGCCACTTCCAGCTCCTTGACGAACAGCCCCTTGCCGCCGACCTTGCTGAGCGAGCGGTCAAGAATCTGGTCGCCTTGCGTGGTCATGCCCAGTAGTTCGACCTGCCAGCCCAGCCGCGATTCCAGCAGGGCCTTGACATGCCTGGCCTGCCACATCGCCAGACGACTTTCTCGCGTGGCGATGACAACCTTCATGCCGGTAGTCTGGAAATTTGTAGATGCTTCAGACACGCGTAACCTGTTCGTAATCGGTGGGGGAACTGGATGCTAGCATGCACCTTCACGCCATCCGCAGCGCCAACATCGAGGGTCAACATGGGAACTTCCAGACGCATGTCCAGGGGCGCCAGCCAGCCAGCCGGCAACGCAGATCGCGCCGCCAGCCCGGCCGGCAAATCGACGGCCTCAGACACCAACAGCGCTAAAACCGCGCGCAGCACCGCGCGCAACAGCCGGGACAACGAGCGGCCGCTGATGGATGACATCCGCCTGTTGGGGCGTCTGCTGGGCGACGTCATACGCGAGCAGGACGGCGTGGCGGCCTACGAGCTGATCGAGCAGGTGCGCAAACTGTCGGTGGCTTTTCGGCGCGATGCCGATCACGAAGCCGACAAGGCGCTGAAAAAGTTGCTCAAAGGCCTGTCCAGCGACCAGACCGTCAGCGTGATTCGTGCTTTCACCTACTTCAGCCACCTGGCCAACCTGGCCGAAGACCGCCACCATATTCGCCGCCGCGCGGTACACGAGCGGGCCGGTGATACGCAGGAAGGCAGCATTGACGTCGCGCTGGCGCGCCTGCGCTGGGCCGGCATTGCACCGAAGACCATCGCGCAGACGCTGGCCTACAGTTTTGTCTCCCCGGTGCTGACGGCGCACCCGACCGAGGTACAGCGAAAAAGCATTCTTGACGCCGAGCGCGACATTGCGCAGCTGCTGACGGCACGCGACGAGATCAAGGCGCTGGCCTGGGCCATCAGTGCCACCAGCCCCGCAAAGGCGGCCAAAGACGCCTTGAGCCCGCGCGAGCTGGCGAACAACGAGGCGCAGCTGCGCGCCCGCGTGATGCAGCTCTGGCAAACCCGCCTGCTGCGCTTCTCCAAACTCACCGTACACGACGAAATAGAAAACGCGCTGAGTTACTACGAGGCGACATTCCTGCGCGAGATTCCGAAGCTCTACGCCAACCTGGAGCGCGAACTGGGCAGCCATCCGGTTCACAGCTTTTTGCGCATGGGGCAATGGATAGGCGGCGACCGCGACGGCAACCCGAATGTCAGCGCCGACACACTTGACTACGCCCTCAGCCGCCAGGCCGAAGTTGCGCTGCGCCATTACCTGACCGAAGTGCATTTTCTGGGCAGCGAGTTGTCGCTGTCGGCGATGCTGGTCGATTTCAGCCCGGAGATGCGTGCGCTGGCCGAAAGCTCGCCCGACACCAGCGAGCACCGCAAGGACGAACCGTATCGCCGCGCCCTGACCGGCATCTACGCACGGCTGGCCGCCACGCTGAAAAAGCTGACGGGTGGCGATGCGGCGCGCCATGCCGTCGCGCCGCAGAATCCCTACGCGCGGGCCGAAGACTTTTTGGCCGATCTGCGCATCATTGAGGCATCGCTACTGACCCACCACGGCCAGGCGCTGGTGGCGCAGCGGCTGCATCCTTTGACGCGCGCGGTGGAGGTCTTTGGCTTTCACCTGGCCACGCTGGATCTGCGGCAAAGTTCCGACAAGCACGAAGCGGTGGTGGCCGAACTGCTGGCCGTGGCGCGGCTGGAAGCCGATTACGCCGGTCTGGACGAATCGCAAAAGCGCGCGCTGCTGATGGGCCTGCTGAACGACTCGCGCTCGCTGCGGGTGTTCGGCGCCAGCTACACCGGGCTGGCACAAAGCGAGATGGCAATTTTTGAAGCCGCCCGCGTGGCGCGCTCGCGTTTTGGCGTGGAAGCCATTCGCCACTACATCATCAGCCACACAGAAACCGTCAGTGACCTGCTGGAGGTGCTGCTGCTGCAAAAAGAAGTCGGCCTGATGACCCACACGCTCGACGGCCCGGCGACCACCGACCTCATCGTGGTGCCACTGTTTGAAACCATTGAAGACCTGCGCAATGCCGCGCCCATCATGCGAGACTTTTACGCGCTTCCGGGCATGGCGCAGCTGGTGCAACGCAGCCGTCCTGACCAGTACAGCGAGCAGGACATCATGCTGGGTTATTCGGACAGCAATAAAGACGGTGGCATCTTCACCAGCAACTGGGAGCTGTACCGGGCTGAAATCGCTTTGGTGGAACTGTTCGACCAGCTGGCCAACAGCCACAACATCACGCTGCGCATGTTCCATGGCCGCGGCGGCACCGTCGGCCGCGGCGGCGGCCCCAGCTATCAGGCGATTCTGGCGCAACCGCCGGGCACGGTGCGCGGCCAGATTCGTCTGACCGAGCAGGGCGAGGTCATCGGCTCCAAATACGCCAACCCCGAAAGCGGTCGCCGTAACCTGGAGACGCTAGTCGCCGCCACGCTGGAGGCGACGCTGCTGCAACCGACCAAACCGGCCAGCGCTGCTTTCCTGAAGGCCGCTGCGGCATTGTCCGTAGCCAGCATGGCGGCCTACCGGGCGCTGGTGTACGACACACCCGGCTTTACCGAGTATTTTTTCAGCTCGACGCCGATTCGCGAGATTGCCGAACTCAATATCGGCTCGCGGCCCGCATCACGCAAGGCATCACAAACAATCGAAGACCTGCGTGCCATTCCCTGGGGTTTCAGCTGGGGTCAATGCCGGCTGACTTTGCCGGGCTGGTATGGCTTTGGTTCGGCCGTTGAAGCGTGGATCGCGCGTGACGCGACACCGGCCGGCCGCAAAGAATCGCTGGCCGTGTTGCAGACCATGTACCGCCAATGGCCGTTTTTCCGCACGCTGCTAAGCAACATGGACATGGTGTTGGCAAAAAGTGACCTGGCGCTGGCGTCGCGCTATGCAGAATTGGTGGCCGATGCCCGGCTGCGAAAGAAAATCTTCGCCGCCATCGACGCCGAGTGGAAAAGCACCGCGCAGGCGCTGGCGATGATCACCGGGGACAAGCAGCGCCTGACAGGCAACGCGGCTCTTCAACGTTCCATCCGGCACCGCTTTCCGTACATCGACCCACTGCATCATCTGCAGGTGGAATTGATCCGCCGTTACCGGGCCGGTCAAACCGACCAGCGCATCCAGACCGGCATTCACATCTCGATTAACGGCATCGCTGCCGGTTTGCGCAATACCGGCTGACTTCGGGCCTTTCAAACCCAATCCCGTGTGTCTTCTGACACTTTTGCTGGCCGGCTGTAGGCCTTGTCCTAGATGAACTGCAGCGTCGTCCGATGGTGGGGAGGCGATACCTTGGGTAGCATTGTTTGCAAGGCAGATACAGCGTTCACAGCAACGCCAGGTTCTGCCAAGGTACAACGCTGGAGCGCAAAACGCCATGACTACCCTGAAGATAATTTCCCGTTTTTCGTCGGTTGAAAGCCCTGACTTTGTGGGCACCGACGCAGCAGAACTCGCATCGCACATGAGCCACTGCGCCAGTTCGCGAAGCCGGTTTTTTGCTTTGCAGACGGCTCTGGATTCGGCGCACTCTGCACTGTCGCCACGTATCGTGACTGTCGCTGCGCTGGTGGTGACGGTGAGCGTGTTTGCACTAGCCTGAGGGTGTGGCTACTGCGGCCATTTCACGTCTTGATAATCTGAGTGCCTACGCCAGGCAAATTCTTGCAGCACAGGACGAGCTCCAGCAGCCGATAAGGGCCGAGCTTTTTGGCGCGCAACGCTTTGAGGAGCATGGCCGAAGTCTGGCGCGGGCCCAGGCCATCAAGCCGCAACGCCTGGGTGGCGCTTCAGATCGAAGCCCTCCCTTCTTTCCCCGTGTCCACGAGAACATTGCGTCGCTTCGGGAAGCCTACGACTACATTGCGCTGACATCGCGCAGTGGCCACTACGTGACGCCAGCGGCCGACTGGCTACTCGACAATTTTCACCTCATCGAAGCGCAACTTCAGCAGATTCAGGAGGGCGTGCCGCACCGCTACTACGCCGACCTGCCCAAGCTGACCGAAAAGCCGCTCCAGGGGCTACCGCGTGTCTACGGCATTGCGTGGGCTTATGTGGCTCACACCGACAGCGTGCTGGACCCGGCGCTTTTCACCGCTTTTCTCCACGCCTACCAGGAAGTCGACGAGTTGACGCTGGGCGAGCTTTGGGCTTTTCCGACCACGCTTCGCGTCGTGCTACTGGAAAACCTGCGCCGTATGGCCGACCGCATCGCGCGCAACAAGGTTGCGCGCGAAGTGGCGCATGCCGTCTGGGACAAAGCCGACGAGCTGAGCGTGCGCGACCTGGACGACCTCTATGCCACGATGCAGCGCCTGGGGCTGATTCGCAGCTACCTGACGCAGTTGTGGCAACGGATGCCGGTCGAGCGCGGCGGTTCCATTGCGCCGCTGTATCGCTGGACGGAGCATCATTGCCCCGACGCACTGGCCTTGATTGGCGAAGGCCAGACCGCGCAGGTTGATGCCAACCTGACGGTCAGCAACATCATCACCACACTGCGCCTGATTGGCCAGGTCGACTGGGCCGAGCTGATCGAGCCGGTCAGCCATTCACTGCAGGTGCTGCGCCGACTGCCGAGCTACTCGCGCGAAAGCGAACTCACGCGCCAGCAGATCACCCGCGCGATGGAACGGCTTTCGCAGCAAATCGGCTGTTCCGAGCGCATGGTGGCTGAGGCAGTCCTTGCGGCCGCTCGGCAGCCGAACAACTCCATGGTGGCGCGAACGGCGGGCTACTACCTCATTGGCCGCGGCCGTGCCCAGCTGGAACAGGCACTGCGGCCGTCTTCGCGGCCAGGCCGTTACGGTCGGAAAGTGCGAATTCAGCCGTCCTGGCGGCTAAGCCTCTACGCTGCAGCCTGGGCTGCGTGTACGCTCGCCGCGTTAAGCATCACCGCCCAGTGGCTTGACGTGATCAACTGGCAAGCTGCAGTGGCCCTTTGTCTGATGGCGTTTCCTGCCTCGGAAGCCGTGGCCGCATTGATTCACCGGCTGGTTGCCGAATCCACCCGCATTCAGCCACTGGCCCGGCTCGATTTCACTGCCGGCATTCCAGCCGAGCACCGGGTGCTGGTTGTGATCCCGTCAATGCTGTCAAGCACCGAATCGAACAGCGAACTGGTTCACCAGCTCAACCTGCACTGGCTCGCGAGCCGGGAGGTGAATGCGCAATTTGCGCTGCTGACGGACTGGGCCGATGCCGACACCGAAACGCTTGATTCAGACCCCGGCCTGCTGAACGATGTAGCCGCCAAGCTTCGCGCCCTGAACCGCCGCCACCCGGCTGCCCCCGGCGCAGCTGCGCGATTCGTGCTGCTGCACCGTCCGCGCAGCTGGTCTGCCACCGAACGGCGCTGGATCGGCTGGGAACGCAAGCGCGGCAAGCTCGAGCTGCTCATCCGTCAGCTGGCAACCAGCTCGGCTTCAAGCTTTCTGTCGCTGGGCTCTGACATGCGTCTGGCTGACGGCATACGCTACGTGATCACGCTTGACAGCGACACCGCTTTGCCTGCCGGCTCACTTCAAGACCTGGTGGCGATTGCCGCACACCCGCTGAACACACCGCAAATCGACCGGGGCAGCCGACGCGTCACTGCCGGCTATGGCATCTTGCAACCGCGCGTGGTCACGCCCCTGTCGGCTCAGCCAGAGCGTTCGCCCTTCCATGTCATGTTTGCCGGTCAGGGCGGGCTGGACCCGTACAGCAGTGGCGTTGCGGATTTGTACCAGGATCTTTTTGGCCTGGGAACCTTCACCGGAAAGGGTCTGCTGAATGTGTCGGCCGTCCACGCCACGCTCAACGACCGGATGCCCGAGGGCAGCGTTCTGAGTCACGATTTGCTCGAAGGCAGCATCGCACGGTGCGGCTACGTTGGCGACGTGGTGTTAATGGAGGACCATCCCCACCACGCCAGCGTGGCGGCTTCGCGTTTTCATCGCTGGACGCGTGGCGACTGGCAGTTGCTGCCGCTGATGCTGCATGCCGGCCACTTTGGCATCGACGCTTTGGGTTTGTGGCGCATGGCAGACAACCTGCGTCGTTCCCTGCTCGCACCGGCCTGCCTGGCACTTTTGGTCTGGGTGATATTTACCGGTGCGCTTCCTGTGATGACTGCAGTCGGCATCACGCTTTTCGCCTATCTGGCCGGGCCACTGCTCGGCGCGCTGGCCGGGCTGGTGCCCACCCGGCGGGGCATCGCCTTGCTGCATTTTTTCCACGTCGGCATGCGCGATGTGCTGCGCAGTCTGGCGGCCACCGCGTGGCAATTCAGCCAGCTTTTTGTACAGGCCTTCCTGATGCTCGATGCGATTGCGCGGGCGCTGTGGCGCACCGCTTTCAGTCGCCGGCATTTGTTGCAATGGACCACGGCCGCGCAGGCGCAGGCGGCGGCGAAATACAGCCTGGTAGCCTTCGCGCGCCGGCATGCGCTTTCTTCGCTCGCCTGCCTGGCGCTCGCACTGGCGGCAGCGGTTTACAGCCCGCACCCGTGGGCAGGAATACTCCTCTTCGTGCTCTGGGCAGCGGCTCCCGTGACGGCCTGGTGGGCCAGCAAGCTGCCCGCCGTGTCAGCCGTTCGCGCACTCAGCCCCAACGACGCCGACTACCTGAGAAAACTGGCACAGCAGACCTGGCAGTTTTTTGAACGCTGCGTTGGTCCGGAAGACAACTGCCTGCCGCCTGACAACCTGCAGCTGGAGCCCGAACCCACCATTGCGCACCGAACCTCGCCGACCAACATCGGCCTCTACTTGCTCGCCGTCGCGTCCGCACACGAATTTGGCTGGATCACCAGCGCCGAGATGATCTCCCGGCTGGAAGACACGCTCGCATCGGTCGAACGGCTTTCCAAACACAACGGGCATTTGTTCAATTGGTATGAAACCCGCACGCTGGAAGTTCTCAATCCGGCCTATGTATCGACTGTTGACAGCGGCAACCTGGCCGGCCACCTCCTTGCCGCCGCGCAGGCCTGCAGAGAGCTCGCAGGCCAAACAGGCACTTCCCCAGATCAGGCGGCCAGCCTGATGCGCCTGGGTGATCGCTGCGAACGCCTGTGCATGGCGATGAACTTCAGCGGCTTGTATAACGCCAAGCGGCATCTTTTCCATATTGGGCTGCGGGTCCACGAACAGGTGCTTGACGCCAGCTACTACGACCTGATCGCGTCTGAATCTCGGCTGACCAGCTTCCTGGCGATTGCCAAAGGCGACGTACCGCAGCGACATTGGCAGGCCTTGGGCCGGGCCTTCCTCACGGTTGGCGTCACACCCGGACTGAAGTCGTGGTCAGGCTCGATGTTTGAGTACCTGATGCCGTGCCTGGTCATGACCGAGCCCGATCAGGGCCTGCTGCATGTGTCGGGTCTGGCGGCGGTCAAAGAGCAGCAGGCTTTTGGCGCGTCGCAGCAATTGCCCTGGGGCGTATCCGAGTCCGCTTACTTCGCCCAGGACCACTCGCTGGCCTACCAATACTCGCCCTTCGGTGTGCCCAGGCTGGCCTTGCGCCGCACGCCGCCCACCGACAAGGTGGTTGCACCGTATTCGGCGGTCATGGCCTGCATGTTCACGCCGCACGAGGCCATTGCCAATCTGCGTGCGCTGGAAAAGCTTGGCGCCAGAGGCGACTGCGGCTTCATGGATGCGGTGGACTTCACGGCGTCCAGGCAGCTCCATGCGCAGCCTTTCAGCGTGGTGAAAAACTTCATGGCGCACCACCAGGGCATGTCGCTGGTGGCGCTGTGCAACGTGCTGTGCGACAGCGCGCCACAGCGCTGGTTTGCGCAGGCACCGCTGGTGCAGGCTTACGAGGCCCTGCTGCATGAAAAAACGCCGCGCCAGATTATCGAAAGTGCCGACCCGCGCACACTGCCTGAACCCGAAGAAGACAAAGACGCCCTGCTCTATCATTCACGCGAAGTTGATCCGGCTGACCCCGGCTGGCAGCCTACCCAGCTGCTGTCGAACGGCCGCTACAGCGTGGCGCTGCGTGCCAATGGCGCCGGTGTGAGCCGCTGGCGCTCGCAGGGCGGGCTGGCGAACATCACGCGCTGGCGCGATGACCTGCTGCGCGACGCCTACGGCAGCTTCATTTATCTGCGGGGCAAGGGCGACTCGCCGATGAATTCAGTGACTTTTCATCCGGCACCTCATCCGGACTGGACCTACAAAGCCACGTTTCTTGCCGACCGGGTACATTTTGAGACCACTTCAGAAGATCTGGAGATCGTCACCAACGTACTGGTGAGCCCGGAAGACGATATTGAAATTCGCACCGTCACGCTGCAAAACCTTTCCGGCGCAGAGATGACACTGGACGTGATCTCCTGCTTCGAAGCGGTGCTGGCCGACCCGAAAGCAGACGAAGCGCATCCGGCGTTTTCCAATCTTTTTTTACAAACCGACTGGCACCCGGAGTGGCGTGCGCTGCTGGTGTCTCGCAAGCCGCGTCTCCATGGCGACCCGACGATGGCCGTTGCACATTTTCTTGCCGACTCGGACGCGAACGTCCGCGAGATCGATTTCATCGCCGACCGCAGAGCGTTTCTGGGCCGTAACCGCCAGACGGCTGAAGCGGCGTTGCTGCCGCACCGCAAGATGCCCGATGGATCGCCGGTGAACGGGCTTGACCCGGTTGCCGGGTTGCGCGTGAAGGTCCGTATTCCGGCCGGTGCTCTGGCACGCCTGACGTTTGACACCGCCGCGGCAGCCACCATCGATGAGCTGATCCCTCGCATCGACAAATATCTGCAGCCGATGAACATCGAGCGCGCCAACCGCATGGCGGCAACAATGGCGCAGGTGCGCTTGCGCGACGTGGGCGTGGACCCGGAAGAAAATGCCGCACTGCAGGATCTGAATACCGCGCTTCTTTACACGTCGGCTCGACCATCAGCGGAGCGCGCGCTGATAGACCAGCGCCATCTTTGGCGCTTTGGTTTGTCTGGTGACAAACCCATCGTACTGGTGCGCATCCATTCCAGCAGCGGCATAGCGCTGGTGCAGACTTTGCTTCAGGCCCAACCGTTGTGGGGGTTTGGTGGAATCGCCGCTGATCTGGTGATTCTCAACAGTGAAGTCAATTCCTATCTGATGCCGATTCAGCGGGAGATTCTCGGGCTTCGCGACCGCACCCTGCAGCAGGTTGAAAACAGCTTTCCTGGCAGCCACAGTTCGGGCTTTTATCTGCTGCGCGACCAGGATGTGACGCCTTTCGAAAAGGCCTCGCTGTCGGCGCTGGCGCGCGTGGTCCTGATTGCCGACGGCCGGCCGCTGGAGCAGCAGGTCGCTGCGCTGCTTGAAGTGACGAAGCAGATGCACGCCCCGGCACCGGCCAGTGCGCCCGTGATGCCGGAAATCCCGTTTACCCGCAGCACCCACGTCAGCGAATTGACGACGCCTGACGGGCACTTCGACGCGGCCAGCGGCGAGTTTCAGTTCGACATCGACAGTCAGCATCGTCCGCCCCGTCCCTGGGTCAACGTCATTTCCAACGCGACCTTTGGTTTTCAGATTTCCGAGTCAGGCGCCGGCTACACCTGGGCCACCAACAGCCGCCTGAATCAGGTAACGCCATGGTCGAACGACCCGGTGCAGGACCCCTGCTTCGAGCACTACCTGCTGCAGGACGCAGACACGCGAACGCTGTTGCCACTCACGCCGTCGACCGAAACCGGTTCAGCGGCCAGCGCCCAGAGCTTCAGCGTGCGCCACGGTCAGGGCTATTCCGTGTTCGAAACCCGCGTTAGTGACCTGCAGGTCGAGACCACGTTTTTTGCCGACTGCAAAGATGCACTGAAGATCGTCCGCGTGAGGCTGCACAACCAGTCAACCGGCAAGCGCAGGCTGCGTGCACTGGCTATGGTGGAGTGGCAGATGGGCGGTGCCCGCCACGAGCGGCGCACCCTGCACGCCTGGAACGGCGAGAACATGCCAGTCGTGTTCGCGCAGCAACGCGAGAGCCGTGCCGGCTTCGGCGGCAACACGGCTTTTCTGGGCCTCTCGGGAATAAGCGGACCGGGGCCGCACCAGTGGACCTGTGATCGGAACGAATTTTTTGACCTTGCCGGACGCTTTGTGCTGCCGAGCAGACTCGGCGCGCAGGCCGCTGGCGGGCTGGACAGCATCGCCGCGCTGGCTGCGGATTTTTCTCTCGCGCCCGGACAGACACTGGAGTTCGCGTTTGTTCTGGGCCATGCCGCCACCGCGCCTGCGGCCGAGTTGCTGGCGCGTCAATCACTCTCCAAAAACATCGAGCAATCCCTCATCGGCGTAAAAAATTTCTGGTCTGAGCTGCTGGAGAAAATACAGGTCCGCACACCCGACCCGCTGTTCGACGCGATGGTCAACCGCTGGCTGATCTACCAGACGCTCACCTCGCGCCTGTGGTCCAAGGCCGGTTTTTATCAGGCCGGCGGCGCGTCGGGCTTCAGGGACCAACTGCAGGACGCGATGGCGTTTGCGACCTTCGAACCCGCACGCTTGCGCGCGCAAATTTTGCTCAATGCGTCGCGCCAGTTCATTGAAGGCGACGTGCAGCACTGGTGGCATGCGCCCGGTGGTGAAGGCGTGCGCACGCATTTCTCGGATGACCTGCTGTGGCTGCCGTATGCCTGCGCGCACTACATCGAGGTGACCGGCGACGCCAGCATTCTGGACGAAAGCGTGAACTTCCTCGACGGCCCCGCCATTCCCGAAGGCGCGGAGGATGCCTACTACACACCGCAAACCAGCAGCGAAGCGGCCACGGTTTTTGAGCATTGCGCGCGCGCCATCGACCACAGCATGGCCGTCGGCGACCACGGCCTGCCGCTGATGGGCACCGGCGACTGGAACGACGGCATGAACCGGGTCGGCCACGAAGGCCGGGGCGAGTCGGTCTGGCTCGGCTGGTTCCTGTGCAGCGTGGTGAGCCGGTTCGCTCCGCTGGCGACGGGTCGCGGTGAGACTGCTCGTGCCGCCCGGTGGAACACCAGCCGCGACGGCTGGATCACCGCGTTGCACAGCCACGGCTGGGACGGCGCCTGGTTTCGCCGCGCCTTTTTCGACAACGGCGCAGCGCTGGGTTCTTCCAGCAATGACGAATGCCGCATTGACCTGATTGCGCAAGCCTGGTCCGTGCTTTCGGGTGCGTCCACCGAGGCCTACACCACGCCCGCCATGGCATCGATGACCCGGGAACTCATCGATACCGACGCCGGTTTGCTGCGTTTGCTGACGCCGCCTTTAGCCCGGTCAGAAAACAGCCCGGGCTATATCCAGGCCTACCCGCCCGGTGTGCGCGAAAACGGTGGCCAGTATTCACACGCCGCCGTTTGGGCCATGATGGCGCAAGCCGACACCGGCGACGCCGAAGGCGCGTGGGAAAGCTTCAAGGCGCTGAGCCCGGCTCACCGCAGCGAACACCCCACGCGTGGCCCGGCGTATGAGCTTGAACCGTATGTGATGGCCGGCGATATTTATGGCGCCCCACCCTATGTAGGCCGCGGCGGCTGGAGCTGGTACACCGGCTCGGCAGCCTGGATGCACCGTGCCGCGCTGGAAAATTTGATCGGCCTCAAACTTCGTCCGGGCAAGTTGTCCTTATCGCCCTGCCTGCCCGCGCACTGGCCTGCTGTGGAACTGACCGTGGCGGTACAGGACCGTGTGATTCACCTGCGCTGGCAGCGCGCAGGCCTTGCAGACGATGCAGCCTTCCGGCCTGACCGGGAATTGGCCGAAGGCGAGGTGCTGCTGCTGACCGAACTTCCATCAAGCAGCCACGTGCTGGTCAGAGGGTCTGCGCCACAAACCGCGCCGCCTGATGAGCATCAGCTTGATAAGTTTGAAGCGTTTGATCCAAGTCTCGACGCTATTAAATAAATAGCTGCTTGCGCCCATATTGCGCGGACTATCGACCTAAACCTTTGCTAATTCGAGCCTGCTGACGGGTTTTGCCGTGGCGCGTTATCACCTACACCGGCTCGTCTGGCACCACCGCACCCAGCCGGCCGTCATGGCGCGGGACATGCTTTTCGAGCACGGTGCCAATCGAGCGTTTGAGCTTGCTGACCGCACCGCTGATGGCCTGATGGGCGTTGCCGGCGCGGTGCTTCACCACGACGGGATCGAGGCCGACAAGCCTGGCTTCGAGCGTGCATTGAATCTCGTCCGGGGTCGGTTTGGCCAGGCTGTTTTCGTCGGCGAGGTGCGCCTCGACCCGTGTCACGGTTTCACCAAAGCGCCCAAGTGCGTCCTTGACCACATTCGTCAGGTGCGCGGACATCTCATGGCGGCCATCGACGTTGGGGTCGGTATTCAAAAAAACTTGCATGCGGATCCTTTGGTAGGGCATGGGCAGCCAACCCATGAAAGCAATGAAAAAAGCCGGCCGGGTCACGTGGCCTGGCGTGACTACATCATGCGCTTTTGAGATCGTGCGTTGCACGGGCGTGGACGGCGCCTGCCTGTGGGACGGGTTGTACGCCGCGGCCAATCGCCTCTTTTTTCTGCCTGTTCATGCCATCAGCCACTCGCGTGAGCGCTGGCCTTAGCGCCGCTGACAGGCACCAGCAGTGCTATTAAATTAATAGCTCTTGGCGCACGCGTTACCTGGGCTAGAGACTCAAAACACGCCAAACTTCGGTGCCAGACCGCTATTTTTTCGAGGCCTGATCGGGCCGGACCTCAGCCGCGTAGGAGGCATGCAAATGCGCAGGCGTGACAGATTTTTTGCGCATGCGGATATTGAGCATTTCGACGATGACTGAGAACGCCATGGCGAAATAAACAAAGCCTTTTGGCACATGGTAGTCAAAGCCTTCCGCGATCAGCACGACGCCGACCAGCACCAGAAACGACAGCGCCAGCATCTTGATGGTCGGGTGTTTCGAGACAAAGCGGCCGATAGCGCCGGCAAACAGCATCATCAAACCGACCGAAGCAATCACCGCCGCGATCATCACCGCCAGGCTGTCGACCATG
>JANPFZ010000060.1:0-11709 GCA_031423655.1 Polaromonas sp. | reverse complement strand
TCAAAGCATAAACTGAAATCGCGCCGAATCGCCTGCGCGACTGACAGCAGGCAGCGGCCTTTCTACCATCAGCGCGTAGCGACACCTCGCCCGATAAACCAACCGGAGACATGCCATGAGCAGCGCAGCAACGACACCTGTTGGCAGCCTCGTCAACCACCAGGTTCGCCTCGCCAGCCGGCCTGAAGGCCTGCCGACGCGCGCCAACTGGAGCTTCACCGAAGGATCCGTCGCCGAACCCGGCCCTGGCGGCGTGCTGGTCAAAACCCTGTACCTGTCGCTCGACCCCGCCATGCGCGGCTGGATGAACGAAGGCAAAAGCTACATTGCGCCGGTCGAGATTGGCGCGGTGATGCGCGCCGGCGGCGTTGGCAAGGTCATCGCGTCAACCAACCCGGCCTTCGCCGTTGGCGACTATGTCAATGCCGGCCTCGACGTGCAGGAATACTGCCTGATTCCCGAGGGCAACATCAAGCGCAGCGGCATGTTCAAGATTGATCCGCGCCTGGGCCTGACGACCTGGACCAATGTGCTGGGCATGCCCGGCATGACAGCTTATTTCGGCCTGATGGAAGTCGGACTGCCGAAAGCTGGTGAGACCGTGGTCGTCTCAGGCGCGGCAGGCGCGGTTGGCCAGACGGTCGGGCAGGTCGCGAAGATCAAGGGCTGCCGCGTCGTCGGCATTGCCGGCGGCAAAGCCAAGTGCGACTGGGTCGTCAATGAACTGGGTTTCGACGCCTGCATCGACTACAAAACCGGTGACGTGAAAGCCGGGCTGAAAGAGCACTGCCCGATAGGCGTTGACATCTACTTCGACAACGTCGGTGGGGAGATTCTTGACACAGTGCTGACCCGCATCACACGCGGCGCCCGCATCATTATCTGCGGCGCCATCAGCCAGTACAACAACACTACGCCCGTCAAAGGCCCGGCCAACTACCTGTCACTGCTGGTCAACCGTGCGCGCATGGAAGGCATCGTGGTGTTCGACTACGCCGACCGCTACCACCTGGGCGTGGCCGAGCTGGCGGGCTACCTGAAAGCAGGAAAAATGAAAAGCCGCGAGGACGTCGTTGTTGGGCTGGACACTTTCCCCGAGACGCTGTTGAAACTGTTCAACGGGGAGAACTTTGGCAAGCTGGTGCTGCAGGTGGCGAAAGACTGAAATTCGCATCTGCCTGTCGAAATTTTAATTAAATCGGCTTCCAGCCCAGATAATACCTGTGTAGACAGCTATTATTTTTATAGCATCTTCTGATGCTGCCGGATCGTGCTGAAGGCCGCACTCGACGGTTTGACGGTAGAGTTGCCGTCTGCCCAGCACTGAATTCCTTATTGAGACTTACCAACGGAGCCACCATGATTCTCGAACTCGCCGACATCCGCATCCAGCCCGGCCAGCAAGCCGCATTTGACGAAGCCATTGGGCGCGCCATCAGCACCGTAGCGTCAAAAGCCAAGGGCTTTCAGGGCTTCAAGGTCCACAAAGGCATTGAAAACCCCGAGCGCTATGTGCTGCAGATTTTCTGGGACACGCTGGAGAACCATACGGTGGACTTTCGCGGCTCGCCCGCTTTCACCGAATGGCGCGCAATTGTCGGGCCGTTTTTTGCCGCGCCACCGGTGGTTGAGCATTTCGATCTGGTAGCCAAATCGGAGTGAGGAAGTCAGCGGCATGAAAAAAACCATCCTGCAGGCACAGGCAGTATCGGAACGGCCGACACCACCAACCTTTTCCCGCAGGCTGGCACTTGCTACTTTTTTTGTAGCGGCTGGCGCAGGCAATCATTGGGCTGCAGCCCAGAATAGCTTGAATAGATTGGCGCCACAGGCACCGTGGCCGACCAGGCCGCTTCGTATCATTGTGGGCTTCCCTGGTGGCTCTTCACCCGACATGACGGCGCGCACGCTGGCCGAGCCGCTGTCGCGCGCACTGGGGCAGCCGGTGATTGTTGAAAACCGGCCTGGCGCATCAGGCAACATCGCCGCTGATCTGGTTGCCAAAGCCACCGACGACCACACGCTGGGCATCGTCATCAACGGCAACCTGACATCGGCCAAACTGCTCTACCCGCAGTTGCCGTATGACCCGGCCAGAGACTTTGCGCTGATCTCCTTGCTGACCACGGCGCCGCTGATACTCGTGGCCCCGGCAAGCGCACCCGGTGGTACCGATTTTTTCGCGGCGGCGCGCCAGGCCGGCTCGCAATGGAATTACGGCTCGGTTGGCAACGGCAGCGTCGCCCATCTCGGGCTGGAGCTGATCAAAAGCCGTGCGCCGGGGCTGCTGCCGGTACACATTCCCTTCGCTGGCAATCCGCAGGTCGTCACCGCGCTGCTGGGAGGCCAGATTCAAATGGGGCTGATGCCGCCCGGCGTGGCGATGCCGCAGGTGCGCGCCGGCAAGCTGCGGGCGATTGGCCTGGCCGGCGGGCGGTCTTCGCTGGTGCCAGACATCGCCCCGCTGGCAGATGCCGGCATCAAAAACGTCAATCTCGAAGTCTGGAACGCACTGATCGGCCCGACCCGTCTGCCTGCAGCCGCACAGGCGCGGCTGGCTGCCGAGGTGCCTAGAATTATTCGCGATGCTGATACACGGCAAAAGCTTTTCAGTCAGGGCTGGAATGCGGTAGGCACGTCGCCCGAAGGCTTGAAGAGCCGCATCAGGGAAGAAACCGCGATTCTGCGCAACATCATCCAGAGCCGCCGCATTTTGCTCGAATGAGCTGAGCTGAATTCACCGCAACGCGAGACCATCATCATGGACATGAATCCTCCACCCCCGCCACCAGATCCAGCCTCACTGACTGCCGCCGCCGCAGTCCGCAAGGACTTTTACGACGCCATCGCCGTACACAGCCTGACGCCGCTGTGGGAAGTACTGCACGCACTGGTGCCGCCCTCGCCCGCCACGCCCTGCCATCCGGCTCTGTGGAAGTACGCTGACGTGCATCCTTACCTGATGCAGTCGGGTCGGCTGATCACGGCCGAAGAAGCTGTTCGGCGGGTGCTGATTATGGAGAACCCCGGGTTGCGCGGTCAGTCGTGCATCACGCAGTCGCTGTACGCGGGCTTGCAGGTCATCATGCCGGGCGAAATCGCGCCCAGCCACCGCCACACACAAAGCGCGCTGCGCTTCGTCGTTGAGGGGCACGGCGCGTTCACGGCCGTCGACGGCGAACGCACGCAAATGAAACCTGGCGATTTCATCATCACACCGAGCTGGACCTGGCATGACCACGGGCATGTGGGCGCGGTCGAGTCCGATGCGCCTGTAGTCTGGCTCGACGGGCTGGACATTCCGATGCTGCGTTTTTTCGACGCCGGCTTTGCCGAAAACGGCACGGCGAGCCAGCAGGCCGTGACCAAGCCGGAAGGTATCAACATCCACCGTTACGGCGCCAACATGCTGCCGGTTCGCTTTGATGCCCAGCGAAATGCGCCATTTGGCAACACCTCGCCGATCTTCAGTTACCCCTACGACCGCACGCGCGAGACGCTGCACCAGCTGGAAGCGCATGCCGACATCGACGCCTGGGACGGCACCAAGCTGCGTTATGTGAACCCGGCGACCGGCGGCTCGCCGATGCCGACGATGGCGACCTTCATGCAGCGCCTGCCAGCGGGCTTTGACGGCAAACCTTACCGCCAGACCGACGGCGCGGTGTTCAGCGTCGTCGAAGGCTCGGGCGCTGTCGAAATTTCACGCGGTGATCAGACCTGGACCTTCGAGTTCGGCCCGCGCGACCATTTCGTGATTCCGTCGTGGCACACTGCGCAGTTGCGTTCAGCGCCAGGTTGCGTGCTGTTCAGTTTTTCAGACCGTCCGGTGCATCAGGCCCTGGGCATCCACAGAGAAGAAAGGTTGTCATGAGCTTTGTCATCACCCCGCCTGCCGCCGTGTCGGTGCCCGTCGTCGGCACGGCGCATCGCTTTCCGGTCAACCGCGTCTACTGCGTTGGCCGCAACTACGAAGAGCACGCCAAGGAGATGGGCTTCACCGGTCGCGAGCCGCCGTTTTTCTTCATCAAACCGACCGACGCGCTCGTGGTCGTGAACGCGAACGAGACCGGTAGCATTCCCTACCCGAGCCTGACGAAAAACCTGCACCATGAAATCGAGCTGGTGGTGGCCATTGGCACCGGTGGAAAAAACATCAAGGCAGCCGACGCCCACAAGCATGTCTATGGCTATGCCGTGGGCCTGGACATGACACGCCGTGATTTGCAAGGCGAGATGAAAAAGCAGGGCCGCCCCTGGGAAATCGGCAAATCCTACGATCACTCCGCGCCTATTGGCCCCATCACACCCGTGGCCCAGGCAGGCGACGCGCCCAACGCTGAAATCTCGCTCCAAGTCGGCGGCAAGGATCGCCAGCGCAGCACGGTTTCCAAGCTGATCTGGAACATCGGCGAGATCATCGAACACCTCTCCGCCGCCTGGGAACTGCGCCCCGGCGACCTGGTTTATACCGGCACGCCCGAAGGCGTGGCGGCGGTCGTCTCCGGCGACACGATGGTGGCTAGCGTGGCGGGTTTGCCGACGCTGACGGTCAAGGTCAATTAAGAAAATCGGGCTGTGAAACTGCTGGAAAACCTGGCCAAACTTTGCGCCATCATTGCTGGGGTATTGCTCACCGGCATCACACTGATGACTTGCGTCAGCCTGATCGGCCGCAACACCACCGGCGACTCGATTGTTGGCGCGTTCGAGCTGACCGGCGTGGCTGCAGGCGCGGCGATTGCGCTGTTCATGCCGCTGTGCCAGGCCAGGCGCGGCAACATCATTGTTGATTTTTTCACCACGCGGCTTAGCGCATCAACCAATGACAAGCTGGACCGGCTAGGCACCTTGATGCTGGTCATGATTTTCGGGCTGCTCGCGTGGCGTACCACGCTGGGCGGGCTGAACGTGTACTCGGCCAATTCTGAAACCCAGATCATGGGTTTTCCGGAGTGGGTGGTTTATGCCGCCATGGTTCCGCCTTTTGTCCTCACCAGCCTGATCGCGCTTCATCAGACCGTGTTTGGTTTTTCCGCTGCAGACACGTCCGAGACCGCGATATGAGTTCATTGAGTTTGACGCTGCTGATCTTTGGCAGCATGCTGGCGCTGATGGCGGTTCGGGTTCCAATTGCCGTCAGCATGTTCACGGCAGGCGCCATCGGCTATGTCACGCAAACCGGCTGGGCGCCGTTTGCCAGCTTCCTGAACAGCCAGGCATTCGCCCGCTTCGCCGGTTACGACCTGTCAGTGATTCCGCTGTTTATTTTGATGGGCCACTTCGCGACCAAGGGCGGCATCAGCAAGTCGCTGTTTGAGTTTGCCGCCGGCGTGATGGGTCGTTTCAGGGGCGGGTTGGCGATGGCGTCGCTGCTGGCCTGCGCGGCATTCGGCGCGATCAGCGGCTCATCGGTGGCCACCGCCGCCACCATCACGGGCGTGGCCTTGCCTGAGATGCAGCGCCACGGCTACTCCGGGCGACTGGCCACCGGCACCCTGGCCGCTGGCGGCACTCTGGGCATCCAGCTGCCGCCGTCGATTGTGCTGGTGATCTACGCCATCCTGACCGAGCAGAACATCAGCAAACTTTTTGCTGCGGCCATCATTCCCGGCATCATTGCCATGTGCGGCTACATGCTGGCGGTCGCAATCTTCGTGCGTGTCGTGCCCGGACACGCGCCTGAAGTGGATGCAAACCGCGCGGGGCTCACGCTGCAATCGATCATCGGCGTCACGCCCATCGTGATTATTTTCCTGCTGGTTTTTGGCGGCATTTACGGCGGCTTTTTCACACCGACTGAAGGCGCCGCCGTCGGGGCAGCTTCTACTTTTCTGACCGCACTCATCAAGCGTGAGATGACGATTGCGAAGTTCAAGGAATGCTTTTACGGCACGGCCGTGAGCGCGGCGATGATTTTCCTGATTTTCATCGGCGCAGATCTAATGAACTCGGCGCTGGCGCTGACGCAGGTGCCCAATCAGCTCGCTGCGCTAGTTGGCAGCTGGGGTTTGTCGCCGCTTGTTGTGGTGGTCGCGATATTGATTTTTTATGTGCTGCTGGGGGCTGTCATGGACGAGCTTTCGATGCTGCTGCTGACGATTCCGATTTTCTTCCCGATGGTGATGGCGCTTGACTTCGGCATGCCGAAAGAGTCGGTGGCGATCTGGTTCGGCATCATGGTGTTGATGACCGTCGGCTTTGGCCTGATTGCGCCGCCGGTCGGGCTGAATGTCTACATCGTCAACGGCATGGCGAAAAATGTGCCCATGGGTGAAACCTACCGCGGCGTGATGCCGTTCCTGATCAGCGACGTTGTTCGCACCCTGCTGTTTCTGTTTTTCCCGATCATTCCCCTATGGCTGGTCGGTTTTATTAAATGAAACATCGGGTAAGCCCCGAAAACCACGCACCGCTTCAGCCGTTAATTGCAAACTACCGTTCAGACCTCAGGAGATATTCACCATGATTCAGCGTCGTACCCTTTTGAAATCTGGCGCCGCAGCCGCATTGGGCGCGCCTGCGCTCAGCGGCTTTGCCCAGCAAGCCGTCACGCTCAAGTTCCATACCTTCATGTCGCCGCAGTCCAATGTCTGGCTGTCAATGCACAAACCGTGGATGGACAAGGTCGAAAAGGAATCGAGCGGACGCATCAAGTTTGAAGGCTATCCTGCCATGCAGCTTGGCGGCACACCGGTGCAGCTTTATGACCAGGCCAAAGACGGTGTGGTCGATGTGGTGTGGACACTGCCCGGCAACACAGCCGGGCGCTTTCCCCGCATTGAGGTGTTTGAACTGCCCTTCATGATGAATAACGCCGAGGCCACGTCGAAGGCCTATTGGGAATACTTCTCTACCGTAGCACCAGACGAATTCAGGGACACCCAGGTACTGGCGCTGCAGGTCCACGGCCCGGGCGTGATTCATACGACCGACAAGCCGATCAAATCGATTGCCGACATGCGCGGGCTCAAGCTGCGCGCACCGACACGCCAGGTCACCAAATTAATGGCCGTGCTGGGTGCCACGCCCGTCGGTATGCCGCTACCGCAAATTCCTGACGCGCTGAGCAAGGGCACCATCAATGGTTGCGTCATTCCCTGGGAAGTGGTTCCTTCGGTGAAGGTCAATGAACTGACCAAATTCCACGCCGAATTCGACCCGGCCGGCGGCAGTCTGTATACAACGACGTTTGTCATGGCAATGAACAAGGCCAAGTACAACTCGCTGGCGCCTGACCTGAAGAAAGTGATTGACAACAATTCTGGCATGGCCACCTCGGCCTGGCTGGGCAAGACGCAGCAGGGCAATGACGGCATTGGCCGCAAGACGGCAAGTGATCGCGGCAATACGATCTACACCGTGAGCGCCGCAGAAGCCCAGGACTTCCGCCGCAAGTCCCGGGCGGTGGAAGTCGAGTGGGTTGAAGACATGAACAAAAAAGGTTTCGATGGCAAAAAGCTGCTGGACACGGCGCGCAGCCTGATTGAAAAACACGGAAAAACCGTCAAGGCATAGCCGGCCGTTTTTACCTGACGCATAACGACGGCGGGGCCTGGCTGCAAATCGGGTCGTCGCTCGACTGCAGCAACTTTTAAATGCTTTTTATGCCTCTAGCCCTCGAATAATATGCGCGAGCAACTATAAATTTAATAGCGGTAAGTTTTGCTTTCCAGGCAGTTTCAAACGCACGGCGCCGTCAGCTGCAAGCAAAGCGCCCCAATTTCAGAGATCATGAGCCACCGATTCGGAGGAAACACACTTTGCCAATAGCCCTTCCCCTGCCAGCGAAAAACTACCGCATCGGCCTGATCGTGCCTAGCTCCAACACCACGATGGAAACGGAAATCCCGGCGATGCTGCGTGCCCGCGAACAGCTACTGCCCGAACGGTTTACGTTTCATTCAAGCCGCATGCGGATGAAGTCAGTCACCAAAGAAGAGCTGATGGCGATGGATCGTGACTCGGACCGCTGCGCGCTGGAGCTCTCCGACGCGCGCATGGACGCAATGGGCTACGCCTGCCTGGTCGCCATCATGAGCATGGGTAAGGGCTACCACCGCGAATCGCAGCGTCGCCTGCATGAGGTAACCGTGGCCAACGGCGCGCCGACACCTGTCATCACCAGCGCAGGCGCTTTGGTCGAGGGCTTGCAGGCCATCGGCGCCAAGCGCGTTGCCATCATCGCGCCTTATATGAAACCGTTGACGCGGCTGGTGATCGACTACATTGAAAACGAAGGCATTGAAGTGATCGACAGCATCTCGCTGGAAATTCATGACAATCTGGCGGTTGGCGCGCGAGACCCCCGGGCGCCTGCCGAGTTGTGGAAGCAGTTGAACGTCAAGGGCGCCGATGCCATCGTCGCCTCGGCCTGCGTGCAGATGCCGTCACTGGCTGCGGTTCCGATGATTGAGGCAGCCAGCGGCTTGCCTGTGGTCTCCAGCGCGGTGTGTACGACGTATTCCCTGCTGAAAAGCCTGGGGCTTGAACGACGGGTGCCTGACGCGGGCGCCCTGCTTTCTGGCCGCTATTGATCCGCTATTGATCCGCTACTGATCCAATTCCCTTTACAGAAACCAAGCCATGAACATGCCACCCAACCCAACCCTTCAGCGTCTGCTGGCCAGCATGACATTCGCCCTGCTGGCACCGCTGCTCGCCAACACCGCCATCGCACAAACCTACCCCAGCAAACCGATCAATCTGATCGTTCCGAACCCACCGGGCGGCTTTGTCGATGCGTCTGCCCGCATCCTGTCGGATGCGCTGGCCAAGGTCATCGGCCAGCCTGTCGTGGTCGATAACCGGGGCGGCGGCAGCGGCAACGTTGCTTACCAGGCGGTAGCCCGAGCCAACCCCGACGGCTACACGCTGCTGAACTCGTATTCGGCCTATCACGTCGGCAACCCCAACCTGACTCCCAAGCTGCCGTGGGCCCAAAAGGATTTTGTTCCGGTAGCGCTGATCACGGTAGCTACCAACGTGATCACCGTGCATCCGTCAATACAGGCGAACAACCTCGGCGAATTCATCAACTACCTCAAGGCTAACCCCGGCAAGCTGAGTTATGCGAGCCAGGGTAACGGATCACTCTCGCATATCGGCACCGAGATGTTCAAACTGCAAACGCAAACCAGCATGGTGCACATACCCTATCGCGGCTCCGGTCCGGCGCTGCAGGATGTGTTGTCGGGCCAGGTGCAGGTCTTCATCACCACGCCACCTTCGGTGATGGGGCAGGTTCAGGCTGGCAAGCTGAAAGGCCTTGCCGTCGCTGGCAAAGTCCGTCATCCGGGTTTGCCTGCGGTGCCCACGACAGCAGAGGCGGGCCTCAAGGGTTTTGAGCTTGAAGCCTGGGTTGGCATTTTTGCCCCGGCCGCGACACCACCTGAGGTGGTGGGCAAGCTCAGCGCGCAGATCAAGGCGGCACTGGAGTTGCCAGAGACCAAAACCCGCGCCGACGGCGCTGGCGTCGAGCTGCGTTACATGGCGCCCGCTGCGCTCGATGCGCTGGTCAAAAAAGACACCGAATTCTGGGCAAAAACCATCAAGACGGCTGGCATCAAGGCGGAGTGATTGTGGGTCGAGCTTGATGTGGCGACGGAAAGCCATACAGGACGCAGCGGGCAAGATTGCATCTCGCGTTTGATGTCAAAGCGGGGCCAGGGGACTTCTGCCTTTTCCACGTCGTTTTGCTCAACGAAGCTAAACTCGCGCGATGCTCCGGCCACCACTCAAACACTGCCACGCCTGCGGGGCGCTTGTTGTCTATCGCCGACCTGACGACGGCGACTCCAAAGACCGCGCTGTTTGCGTCGTTTGTCAAACCGTTCACTATGAAAACCCGCTCAATGTGGTGGGTACGGTGCCCTTCTGGGGTGAGAACGGCGAACAGGTGCTTCTTTGCAAGCGAAATATCGAACCGCGCCGCGGGAAGTGGACCTTGCCGGCTGGATTCATGGAGCTTGGAGAAACATCATCGGAAGGTGCTGCACGGGAAACTGACGAAGAAGCCGGTGCGAGTTTTGCGCTGCTCGGGCTGTTTACCGTGCTGAACGTCGCCAGAGTGGGACAGATGCATCTGTTTTATCGCGCCAGGCTGTTGAGCAGCCAATTCAAGCCCGGCTATGAGACCATGGAAGCAAGGCTGTTTTCGGAGGCGGAAATTCCTTGGGAAGATCTTGCTTTTAGAACCGTCAAAGAGACGCTGGAACGGTACTTCCTGGACCTCAGAACAGGCGTTTTCGGCATCCATACCGTTGATATTGCGTAAACACGGGTGCCGTCAGATCGCCGTTGACAAAGAGGCCGCCTCCAAAACTAATCGGAAACGTAACCTGGGTTGGGCAATCCACCGGTGAGCTTGGGTACGTTCGCCTTGCGGGCTGAAATCTTGCCGTCATGCGACTTCAGCCACTGCTCAACCACGTCCCAAACCATCTTGTTGCCTGGCGCCGTGCGGGCCTCTTCTGCCACCGGTGCCCAGCCAGCCACCTTGTATTGGTGTGAAGCATTCAGTGGCTTGCCGTTCAGGCGCATGTCTTCAATGCGTTTGCCCATGGGTGCGAGCGGGTTACAGCTGTATTCCAGCCCGCCCACGCGAACCATATCGCCACCTTGCTGGTAGTACGGGTCGGGGTTGAACAGGTTGTCGCAAACGTCTTCCAATATCGTTTTGATCGTCTCACCGGTCATCTCAGTGACCGTGGCATAAGAATAGGTCGTCGCCGTCATGTCCATCAGCCACTCCCGGGTGATGGCCTGCCCTGCCAGCAAAGACGTGCCCCAGCGGAAACCTGGCGAAAAGGCGATCTCTGCACCCTGCACGTCCATCAACGCATCAAGCAACAATTGGTCGCCAGTGCCATTGAAATTTCCCCGTCGGTACAAGGTCCCCTCGGTCACAGCGAGTTTTTCCGCAAGTTTTGTCTCGTAAGGTGCTCTTGCTTGTCTGATCAGCGCTTGCATGTCTTTGTCTGCGGGAAGCATGTTGGCAAACACGGGTAGCAGCTTGTAGCGATAGTCCCGCACTTGCTTGCCTTTGACTTCAAAGTCCATCACCGCAAGAAATTTTCCGTTTGATCCCGCATTGGTGACCAGTGTCTTGCCACCCTTGTTGCTCACCACGCTGGCAACCGGCATGCCGTCGTGCGTGTGGCCGCCCATGATGGCGTCTATGCCCGAGACGCGGCTTGCCATTTTCAGATCGACATCCATGCCGTTGTGAGACAGCAGCACCACAACCTGCGCGCCCCTGGCGCGGGCCTCGTCCACCACTTTCTGCATGTTCTCGTCCTGAATGCCAAAGGCCCAGTCGGCGACCATATAGCGAGGATTTGCAATCGGGGTGTAGGGGAAAGCCTGGCCGATGATGGCGCACGGCACGCCACTGATCTCGCGCATCACATAAGGCTTGAAAACCTGATCGCCAAAGTCATTGGTTTTAATATTTTGCGCGACGAACTCGATTTTCCCGGCGAAGTCTTTGTCAATAATTTCCTTGATCCGCTCCATGCCATAGGTAAATTCCCAGTGGCCGGTCATGACATCCACGCCCAGCAATTTGCAGGCGTCAACCATGTCCTGGCCATTGGTCCACAGCGAGGTGCCTGAGCCTTGCCAGGTGTCACCGCCATCCAGAAAAATGGCGCCGGGCCGACTCGCCCGAAGCTGTTTGACCAATGTGGCCAGGTGCGCGAAACCGCC
>JANPFZ010000059.1:0-2286 GCA_031423655.1 Polaromonas sp. | reverse complement strand
CCCAGCCTGCCGCCGTTCAACGGCTTCAAACTCAGCGAAGCGCTGCACCGTGACCACACAATGGGCGACGCTGGTATTTACGATTTGCTGCTGCATTCGCAAGACCGCTCTTACAGCGTCGGCGAGTTGTTTGACTGGCTGGGGGATGGCGGCAGTCATGGCAAGCAAGGCCACGGCATGCATTTGTCATTTACCGACGTGCAGCGCGGCCGCTCGCCCTACCTGCCGCGCATGGTGCTGGGCAATAAACCACCGGCGATGGCAACCGCACTGGCTGCACTGCCGCGCCGGCAGCAATATGAAATCGCCGAACTGCTGATCGGCAGCATCATTACGCATTCGCTGTATGTGACGCGCAGTGCCGCGTGCACCGCGCCCTACGGCAACGCTGACTACATACCGTTCTTTTTTCATGAGCCTTTGAGCGGCGAGATGGCCGCGCAGGTATTTGGCAGTCAGGGTGGCAAGCCCTTTGTGTTAAATCACGCGCATTCGGGCATGGCGTTCAAGGTCAACCCGGGCCGCTACGGGCCGCAGATTTTGCGTTTGATCGATGGCGAGAAAACATTTGCTGATATTTTTGGTGCGTTTCGCGCCGCCTGGAAAGGCCAGGCCGCCGCGCCCGACAATGCGGCGCTGTTTGCCGACTTTGCCGACTGTTACGAGGCCCTGAACGCGCTGGACCGGCTGCTGCTGCGGCACCCGGCGGGGCGAGCGAAGTCAAGCGGTTAAATCCGCGAGGCCTGGCGCACTGCGGATGCGCCCGCCCCCGCCGAAGCCGAATGGCTCATCTGACTGGGTCGCAAATTAAGCACCAAAACCAGTTCACCGCCAAAGCGCCCGATACCCAGAGCCGTCATGATGCGGTTTTCTTCTTCACTGCTACCCATTCGCAGGAAACAGAGGGCCTGCTGTCGACCGACATGGTTGGCCGGCAAAATCGTCAGGTGACGAACACTACCAAAGCAGCTGCACAAGTCGTGCAACGCAGCGCGCAGACCGGCCAGATCGTGGAGACCGTCAAGCTGATCAAGTTCTGGACTGGACATGCACGAAGCATGGTGCATTCGAAAGACGAAGCCGATGAGGAAAAAGCCGCGGATTTTGTAGGCCGATTCCTTGAGCCGGTAAGCATCGAAACGTTTAGCGACAGCTTTATCAGGCGGCATGCAAATTAACCGAAGGACCTTCGTCATCGTTTGCTACTATTTTTATAGCTTTTTACGCATGTTTGACGGGGGCTTCAGTCTGATTTGAGGGATTGCTAAATAGGTATTGATTTTGAGTGCAAGCTAGTGGATGATGAAGGGATGAACCTTTCATGCGCTAACTGCCAAGGCAATCAATTGGTCAAAAACGGGCGCAGTCGTCACGGACACCAACGCTACCGATGCAAAAGCTGCGGCACAACGTTTGGCGACGTGGATCGACGCCTGGTGTCCGGCGAGATCAAGGAAAGCGCCTTGCGCCATTACGCCGAGGGGGTGGGGCTCAGGGCGACGGAGCGCTTGGTGGGCGTCAGCCATAACTCGGTCATCAACTGGGTCAAGCAAGAAGTGGCGGGCAAGGCCCTGGCCAGGATTGATCCGAGCGAGATCAGCTATGTCGAGGCCGATGAGTTGTGGAGCTACGTGGGCGAAAAAAAAGAGCAATTTGGCTGTGGTGGGCTGTTGATCGTTCTGCCAAAAGAGTTCTCGGCTGGGTCCTGGGTGATCGCGACACCCCGGCAGCCCGCGCACTGGGTGCGCAGATTCCTCGCAGCGATTCAATCACTTACGCCACCGACGAGTACCCCTGCTACAACGCCATCTTCAACAAAGACCAGCACCTCAAAGGCAAAGCGCATACCTACACCATCGAGAGCATGAATAATCGGCTGCGCTGCTACCTGGCCCGGCTTCGCCGCAAAACCCATTGCTATTCAAAAAGCGTGGCCAACCTACGGGACTCTTTGATGTTTGTGTTTCAGCGTCGCCTCCACTGCCGGCTTAAACCCCAAAGCGCCGCGATCATTTGCCCTAGGCTCTGGGAAGATGATGTATCAATACCTATTTAGCAATCCCCAGTTTTATATGTATTTCGGATTTTCTTCGGGGGTATGGATGCCCGGTTTTGATGTTCATTGATTCATTCCAGCTGCTGGCAGGTGTCACGGCGTGGTGGCGCCGTTACCATCCGGGAACATTCAAATCAATGCAAAGGCAAACGCATGCAACGTATCGTCATCGTCGGCGGAGGCGCTGGCGGGCTGGCGCTGGCCACCCGGCTGGGCAAGCAGCTCGGCAA
>JANPFZ010000058.1:0-10079 GCA_031423655.1 Polaromonas sp. | reverse complement strand
TCGCCAGTCCGATGACGCGGCCGTGCTGGTCATCACCTCGGGCGACCGTCGCGTTGACGAGAAAAAAGTCGATGCGCTGGTCGGCGCCACCGGGCGTGCCGACGCGGCTTTCGTCAAGGCGCGCACCGGTTTTTCCATCGGTGGCGTGTCACCGGTAGCGCATGCGCAGCCGCCGGTCACGCTGATCGACCGCGAGCTGTTTCGCTTTGACGAAATCTGGGCGGCGGCGGGTCACCCGCAAGGGGTTTTCAAGCTGCGGCCGCAGGACCTGGAACGACTGACTGGCGCGCCCGTGGCCGACGTGGTTGAGCAGGGCGCGTCATGACAGCCGCAGAATTCACACCCGACGCCCGCACGGACGAAAATCTTGACGCTATAAAAAAAATAGCTGTTTACGCACGTAATATAAGGGCTACAGGCCAATTTAATACAGAAGTTGTGCCCTCGCCGTGTATTTCAGTCTGCCGCATCGATGCCGACTCGGGCTGCTGTGAGGGCTGCCTGCGCACGCTGGTTGAGATCTCTGCCTGGAGCAGACTCGACAACGACGGCAAGCGCGGCGTCTGGCGAATCATTGAACAACGCGCAGCCGCCAGCCTGGCCGCGTTGAACGTGTCACCGCAAAAAACGCCATGAAACAGATCTCGTTTTACCTCGACTTCATCTCGCCGTTTGCCTGGCTGGCGTTCGAGCAACTGCCGGTGGCGCTGAAGGGCATCAGCTATAGCGTGAGTTACAAGCCAGTGCTGTTCGGCGCAATTTTGAAACATCACGGCCAGTTGGGACCGGCAGAAATCGCACCCAAACGCGACTGGACTTACCGCCACGTCTTGTGGCTGGCGCATTCGCTGGGCGTTCCTCTGCAGATGCCGGCCAGTCATCCCTTCAATCCGCTGGGGCTGCTTCGACTGGCGGTGGCCTGCAGCACAGACGGTACACCCAACCGCTACGTCTGTGAAACACTGCTCCGGCATGTCTGGTGCGGCGGCGCAGAAGCATCGGATGCAGCGCGCCTGCAATTGGTCACGGAGCACTTGAGTCCGAAGCGTGTACCCAACAGCGACGAAGTCAAGGCGCAATTGAAGGCGAATACCGACGAGGCGATTGCCCGCGGCGTGTTTGGTGTGCCCATGTTCGAGGTGGACGGCAAACTTTTCTGGGGTGTGGACGCGTTGCCGATGCTGCGCGCCTGTCTGCTGGGTGATGCGTGGTTCGAGGGTGCCTGGCACTCCGTTGCGTCTGTGGCGGCTGGCGTCAAACGCTAGTAACCTCTAGGGCACGCGGTTCAAAGAATGCACCCATGCCCAATGCCTTTAACTTTGCTGCCTCGCCTTTTGACTGCCTGAACTCAGACGAGCAGCGTCTGGTGCGGGACAGCGTGGACATCGCCTACTTTCCCGAGCGCGAGATCATTCTCGACGTCAGGACCGTTCCGACCCATCTCTTTGTCATCATCAAGGGTTATGTCACGCAGCTCGACGGCGACGAGGTGATCACTACCTACGGCCCCGACGACTGCTTTGACGGCCGCGGCCTGGTGGCGGGCAAAGTCAGCAGCCGTTTTGTGGCGGCCGAAGAAGTGGTGGCGTACCAGCTGGCGCATCAGGCGGTCAGCGATTTGATCGCGTCGAACGCGACCTTCGGCGCGCTGCTGTTTTCAGACCTCGGTAACAAGCTCAGCGCGTTGTCGCAGCGGCGAAGCCAGCACGAGCTGCAATCGCTGACCTTGTCGCGTGTCGATGAAGCTTTTTTGCGGCCCCCTCATATGGTTGACGCCAGCACTGACATTTTCTCCGTCGTCAAACTGTTTCAGGAACAGCGCACGTCTAACGTGCTGGTGCGCGATGGAAATTCGGAGCCGCCACGCCTCGGCATTTTTACCGCTACGGCGTTGCAGCGCGCCATTCTCGATGGCCGGCCGCTGGATCGGCTGGCGGTTGGCGAGCTGGCCAATTTTTCGCTCATTGAAGTGCGCCCTTCGGATCAGCTGGGCGACGCGATGGCGCTGATGCTGAAACGCCGGGTGCATCGCGTCGTGGTGGCAGAAGGCGGGACCGTACTCGGCATTCTGGAAGCGCTGGATCTGTTCAGCTTTTTGTCCAACCAGTCGCATCTGATCACAGTGCAGATTGAAGACGCCAAAGATCTCGCCGGCCTGAGCCAGGCCGCGGCACGCATCACCCGCATGATGGCCTCGTTGTTCCGCAGCGGCTCGCGTGTCAACCTGATCGCCAAGCTGGTGCAACAGCTCAACGCGCGTCTGTTCGAACGCGCCTGGCATTTGATAGCGCCGACCGATCTGGTGGCCAACAGTTGCCTGTTTGTGATGGGCAGTGAAGGGCGCGGTGAGCAATTGCTAAAGACCGACCAGGACAACGGCATGATTTTTCGCGATGGCTACACGCCACCTGAAGACTTAGCCGTAATTTGTCAGCAGTTCTCAAGCGCACTGAAAGACTTCGGCTACCCGGAATGCCCGGGCCACATCATGGTCAGCAACCCGCAGTGGCGAAAAAGCGCCGGTGAATTCGGCCAGATGACGCGCCAGTGGCTGATGCTACCCAGCAGCGACAGCCTGATGAATCTGGCGATTTTCATGGACGCGCATGCGGTCTGCGGCGATGCCCGATTGCTGGAAGACGTGCAGCAGGGCCTGATGCGAATTGCCACTGACAACGATGCGATGCTGAGCCGCTTCGCGGCGGCGATCGATTCGTTCGGCAATAGCTATGGCTGGTGGGGCCGGCTGTTGGGTCTGGGTGAGGGCGAGCAGCAGCTGAACCTGAAGAAGGAAGGTATTTTCGCCATCGTGCATGGCGTACGCAGTTTGGCGCTGGCACACCACATCACGCCGCTGAGCACCGCCACGCGCATCGCGGCTCTAGTGAGTGACGGCAGGCTCGATGCCGACATGGGCACGGATCTGACCGACAGCCTGCACTTTTTCATGGCGCTTAAATTGAAGGCGGGTCTGGCGGAGCTGGACACTGGAAAAGCGGTGACTGGCACCGTCGATGTGGCCGGGCTCAGCACGCTGGACCGTGACCTGCTCAAAGACGCATTGAGCGTGGTGAAGCGCTTCAAGACCTTGCTGCGACAACGCTTCCATCTTGAGGCGGTCTGAGTCGGCACGATGGCAACGTTGTTTTCTCCAACGCGCGGGTGGCACGCCCTCAAGCGGGAGTGGCTCCTGTACCACCTGGGTGATCCGGCGTTTCGCTTCATGTTTGACACGCCGCCTGCCAACGAGTGGGTATCGCTCGATTGTGAAACGACAGGTCTGAATGTGCGCTCCGACGAAATCATATCGATCGGAGCAGTCCGTATAGTCGGTAACCGGATCATGACCAGTGAACGGCTGGAACTCCTGGTGCGGCCTGAACGTGGCGTGTCTGCTGACAGCGTGCGTATTCATCGACTGCGCGAGCGTGATGTGGCCCAGGGCGTGCCGCTTGAAGAAGCTATGAAGCGGCTGATGCACTTTATCGGCGGTCGGCCGCTGGTGGGGTATTTTCTGGAATTTGATATCGCCATGCTTCATCGGGCGATCTGGCCCATGCTGGGGCAAGGTTTGCCTCAGCCCAAGATAGAGGTCTCGGGCATGTACTACGACTACAGGTTCAGGCAGATGGCAGCGTATCAGCAACAAACCAGCGTCAATATTGACCTGCGCTTTGCCACCATGATGAAAGACCTCGATCTCCCCTTGCGTGACGCGCACGATGCCATCAATGATGCCGTGATGGCGGGGCTGGCGTTCATCAAGCTGCGCAATCTGAGTCAACGCTAAGCGTTCAGCCATAAAAAAACCGGGTCGCTAACCCGGTTGGCGGTTGAACGGAAGCGGACCGGCTGCAAGGCCTGTCCGCTTGTTTGCGCCTCAGTGGCCAGACGCCCCCGATGCGCCGAAGCCGGTCTCCGAACGCACCTGCTGGGCAGGAAATGCGGCGCGTTCCTTGGCGGCGTTGGGGCTGCGATCCAGGATGGAGAAAATCCAGATTCCCAAAAATCCAATCGTCATGGAAAACAGCGCTGGCGACGAGTACGGAAACAGCGCGGAGCCCTTGGGGTTGCCCAGCGTGGCTTCCCAGACAGACGGCGAGACAACGGTCAGCGCGACAGAAGAAATCAGACCCATAAAGCCGCCAATCACAGCGCCTTTGGTGGTGCAATCCTTCCAAAGTACCGACATGAACAATACCGGGAAATTGGCCGAGGCGGCAATCGCGAACGCTAGCGAAACCATGAAGGCAATGTTCTGCTTCTCGAACGCGATACCGAGCGCGACTGCAACGATGCCGAGGGCCAGCGTCGTCATGCGCGACACCTTGAGTTCGGACGCGCTGTCGGCATTGCCTTTTTTGATCACCGTGGCGTAAATGTCGTGCGAGACGGCCGAGGCGCCCGACAACGTGAGGCCGGCGACCACCGCCAGAATGGTTGCAAACGCCACGGCAGAAATAAAGCCGTAGAAGATATTGCCACCAACGGCTTTGGCCACCAGCACAGCGGCCATATTGGCCGAGCCGCCGCCGCCTTTGATGATGCCCTTGGCCGTGTCTGAAAATTCAGGGTTGGTGAGCACCAGGGTAATCGCGCCGAAGCCGATGATGAAGATCAGCATATAGAAGTAGCCGATCCAGGTGGTTGCCCACAACACGGATTTGCGCGCTTCTTTTGCATCCGGCACCGTGAAAAAGCGCATGAGGAT
This sequence comes from Polaromonas sp., assembly GCA_031423655.1. Taxonomy (GTDB): domain Bacteria; phylum Pseudomonadota; class Gammaproteobacteria; order Burkholderiales; family Burkholderiaceae_C; genus Polaromonas. The sequence goes on along the minus strand of JANPFZ010000058.1, from coordinate 5,368 downwards.
GTGTGGCAGTCCAGCGGTACCAAACATCAGCGCCATACCGAACGAAATGGCCGATATGGGATCCTTGACAAAGCCACCTGGCCCCATGATGGCCAGTCCAATGGCCGCAGCGTCAACCTGTGATTTACCACCGTTGACGGCAATCTGGGTTTTGACTTCCACACCCTTGGCGAACAGAGCTTCCAGGCTGAAGCCGAATTGCGACATCACCATGAATGCCATGAAGGTCACACCCGACAGAAGCAGCACCGCCTTGATAATTTGCACCCAGGTGGTGGCGGTCATGCCGCCAAACAGCACGTAGACCATCATCAGGGCACCCACAATGACCACCGCTAGCCAGTAGTCCAGACCAAACAGCAGTTTGATCAGGGATCCTGCGCCCACCATTTGCGCGATCAGGTAAAAAGCCACGACGACCAGCGTGCCAGAGGCCGCAAAAATGCGAATCGGCTTTTGCTGAAAGCGATAACCTGCCACGTCGGCAAAGGTAAATTTGCCCAAATTCCGCAGCCGTTCAGCCATCAGGAAAGTAATGACGGGCCAGCCGACCAAAAAGCCGATCGAGAAAATCAGGCCGTCATAGCCCGACGCCATGACGGCTGCTGAAATACCCAGAAACGAAGCCGCCGACATGTAGTCACCGGCGATAGCCAGGCCGTTTTGAAAACCGGTGATGCCTCCTCCGCCTGTGTAAAAGTCTGCCGCAGACTTGGTTTTGGACGCCGCCCACTTGGTGATGAACAGGGTCATGATCACAAAGCCGGCAAACATGCTGATGGCAACCCAGTTGGTTGGCTGTTTGTCAACTTGTCCGAGGTCTCCGCCCGCGGCCAGCGCGGAGCCGGTAGCCAGAAGTGACAGGAGCGGTAGCAGATAGGAGATGAAGGATTTCATTTTGAAACGTCCTTCAAAATGTCGGCGGTCAGATCGTCGAATTCGCTGTTCGCGCGACGGACGTAAAGGGCTGTGATCGCCACCGTGAAGATAATCACGCCACTGGCGATTGGAATGCCCAGCGAGGTCACCCCGGCGCCGATTGGTTGCGCCAGGAAAGGCTTGTTAAACGCAATCAGCGCAATGTACCCGTAGTACACGACCATCATTAAAAGCGTCAGGGCCCAGCCGAAGCCGTTGCGCTTTTTTCTCAGTTCCAGGTACTTGGGATGTCGCTGAATTCTCTCAACAATCGGGTCAGTCATGGGATCCTCACTTTTTAAATTCGCTCAGGCCACTAACATTTTTTAACATCACCCGAGCGTCGATCCAGATTTTGCAAGAAAAAAGCGACCGCAATATTGGTAAACACCATAGAAAGTGCATTTCGGCGACTATCACTACTTTTATGCGGCAGCGAAGAAATAATTTGAACCTTTCTATCTTGCGAATAACCAGTAGAAAACTAAGGGTTAGTTCGGCATTTTCACTCCAAATCTCATATTGCGAGAATTAATAAGAGGGTTACTACTAACTTAAGAACGGGGCTTGCGAAGGTGTAAGTTTTTGCAAAAACTATGTCAGAACCCCGTCAGCCAAGCCGCTGATAGTTCGGCCACCGCGCCTACGCAGGCGTTGGCTATTTCAACTTTTGGAGACATACATGGCAATTGCCGTTGACAACCGCCCCATGAGCGGAGAGCAGAAGAAAGTGATCTTCGCTTCCTCTCTGGGCACCGTATTTGAGTGGTACGACTTCTATCTGTACGGCACTTTGGCCGTCATCATCGGCAACCAGTTTTTCTCTGCTCTTGATCCCGCATCACGCACGATTTTCTCGTTGCTCGCTTTCGCTGCGGGTTTCATCGTGCGCCCGTTCGGCGCGCTGGTGTTCGGCCGTCTCGGCGACATGATCGGCCGCAAATACACATTTCTGGTGACCATCCTGATCATGGGTCTGTCGACCTTTATCGTCGGCTTGCTGCCCAACTACGCCACCATCGGCGTGGCGGCGCCGGTCATTCTGATCGGTCTTCGAATGCTGCAGGGCCTGGCGCTCGGCGGTGAGTACGGCGGTGCCGCCACCTATGTGGCCGAGCATGCGCCACACGGCAAACGCGGCTTCTATACATCCTGGATTCAAACCACTGCCACGCTGGGCCTGTTCCTTTCGCTGCTGGTGATTCTGGGTGTGCGTACTTCCATCGGTGAAGCGGCTTTTGCCGAGTGGGGCTGGCGCATTCCGTTCCTGGTGTCCATTGTGCTGCTCGGCATTTCGGTTTACATCCGCCTGTCGATGAACGAGTCGCCGGCATTCGCCAAGATGAAAGCCGAAGGCAAAACTTCCAAGGCGCCTTTGTCCGAGTCGTTCGGTCAGTGGAAAAACCTGAAGATCGTGATTCTGGCGCTGGTCGGTCTGACCGCTGGCCAGGCCGTGGTTTGGTACACCGGCCAGTTCTATGCACTGTTCTTCCTGACTGGCGCACTGAAAGTTGACGGCGCTACCGCCAATCTGCTGGTCGCCGCGTCGCTGGTTATCGGCACGCCGTTCTTCGTCCTGTTCGGTGTGCTGTCCGACAAGATTGGTCGCAAGCCCATCATCATGGCGGGCTGCTTGCTGGCCATCGTGACTTACTTCCCGGTGTTCAACGCATTGACCAAAGCGGCCAATCCTGACTTGGCTGCTGCCCAGGTCAAGAACAAAGTGGTTGTGACGGCTGACGCCAAGGAATGTTCGTTCCAGTTCAACCCGACCGGCGTGGCCAAGTTCACCAGCTCGTGCGACATCGCCAAACAGGTGCTGTCGGCCAATTCGGTCAGCTATGAAAACGCTGCTGGCCCTGCAGGCACGCCGGCGACCATCAAAATTGGTGAAACCGTGATCAGCAGCTACCAGGCTGCGGGCATGGCACCTGATGATCTGAAAAAGAAGGACGCCGAGTTCAAGAAAACCGTCGTCGACGCGCTGAAGGCTGCCGGCTATCCTGCCAAGGCTGACCCCGCCAAGGTCGACAAGGTCACCATCATCATGATCCTCACCTACCTGGTGATTCTGGTGACGATGGTGTACGGCCCGATTGCTGCCATGCTGGTTGAAATGTTCCCGACGCGTATTCGCTACACCTCCATGTCGCTGCCGTACCACATCGGCAATGGCTGGTTCGGCGGCTTGCTGCCTGCAACGGCGCTGGCGATCGTGGCTCAAACCGGTAATATGTACAACGGCCTGTGGTACCCAATCATCGTCGCGGCGATGACTCTGGTGGTCGGCACCTTGTTTATCAAAGAGACAAAGGACGTCGACATCTACGCCGGAGACTGATTGACTTGACGGACAACGTCGGCTCACCAGCCGGTGTTGACCTGAAAAGTTATGAAACTTCACAGGGCTCCTGCCGCCGGCCGGAGCCTTTTTTATTTCTTTAGGAGAACGATGATGTGGAAAATTGTGATTGGATTTATCGCTTTCGCCGCGCTGGCGCTTTACATGCTGACCAAGGGAGGCGATCTGGATATGGGTGGTGAGAAGCACGGAGCCTTGAATGCCCCTGCTGCTTTTGAACTGAAGACCTAAGCACTTTTTCACTGTTCGCCAAAATGCCTGCGAACAAAACAGAATTTTTTTGGCAAGTCGGGCACTATCAATGACGTTAGCGGAAGGGGCTTTTTTGAGCCAAAACAGATGGTGGGGGCGTGAACGAATTTTGCTATTGACAAGCTTCGCCGCGATAAAATCACGACAGGGAAGAGTGAGCTGACGGCGCGCAAGAAAGATTCTCCAGAAATCGACAGACTGGCTCGATCCGAGATTGCAGCGTGTTTTAACGAGCTACGTGATGATCTACATAAAAACCGAACGCGGCAAAACTGCACTTCAAAATCGCTCTTCGATGCTCACGTCGCGCCAGCGGCCTGCCTTCATCATGTTTGATGGAAAGCGCAGCGCAGAAGAGGTGCTCCAGGCAACGTCGGGTTTCGGCTTCGCTGTAGCCGACATAGAGAAAATGGTGGAGCTGGGACTCATTGAGCCCGTGCTAGCGCAGACGCTTGCCCCATCCGAAGCGTCAGCATCGCGGCTGCCGCTCACGCCTGAATCCCGCTCATCATTTGCTCCGTCCGCATTGCCCTCTGTATTGCCTGCCTCAGTACCCGCCGGGAACTTGAGCGTCACGACTCCCCCGGCTGCCACGCCCAGCCTGGACGCGCAGGCGCATTTCCTGAAAGCGTGGCCGATTGCAACGCGCCTGACGGCTAACCTGGGTTTGCGCGGCTTCCGGCTGAATCTGGCCGTCGAGTCCGCTGCGGACCTGACCAAGCTCAAGGAACTGGCACCCCGAATCAAGGACGCGGTAGGTAGCGAGAAGTTTCGGGAACTTGAAATCGCGCTTTATACCTAGTCGGCCGGCGCTGTCACCGCGCTGCTGGTCACACCCGCGCGCCCGAAAATCCCAAGCAGAAGGGCATTCGCCCGGTACGAAATATTTGAAACTGCCCTGTCTAGAATGTTTGTCTTCTTCAGGAAAGACAACACTAGATGCCCCAGGGAACCATCCGCATTCGCGGCGCGCGTCAGCACAACCTCAAAAACCTCGATCTCGATATTCGCACCGGTGAATTGACGGTGGTCACCGGACCCAGCGGCTCGGGCAAGTCTTCGCTGGTGTTCGATACGCTGTTTGCCGAAGGTCAGCGCCGCTACGTCGAGACTTTCTCGGCCTATGCGAGGCAATTTCTGGACCGTATGGATAAACCGGCGGTCGACAAGGTTGAGGGCGTGCCGCCGGCCATTGCCATCGACCAGACGAATCCGGTGCGCAGTTCGCGCTCCACCGTCGGCACCATGACCGAGCTCAATGACCACCTGAAGCTGCTCTATGCGCGGGCGACGCAGCTGTTTGACAGACAGACTGCGCAGGGGGTTCGCCATGACTCGCCAGAATCGATTTATGCCGAGCTGATAGCGCGGACCACCTTGACGGAAGCACAATTTTCCGCCGGGCCGCCCCAAGAAAAATTAGCCTCCTCGGGGGGCAGCGAAGTACGCGGAGCGACAAGCGTGGGGGCCCGTTTAGTCATGACTTTCCCGGTAGAGCTGCCGGGCAACACCAGCGCTGAGCAGCTGGAGCAATGGCTGTCGGCCAGCGGCTTTACCCGTGTGCATGCCGAGCGAGAAGTGGCCACGCCTGCAGGCACGCACAAGTTGCTCGATGTTGTCGCGGACCGCTTTCGCATTCAGACGATTGAAAAAGCGCGTGTGATCGAGGCCATCGAAACCGCGATCAAGCGTGGGGGCGGACGGCTCAATGTCTATGTTCAAACGGCGAGCGGCGGCGATAGCGCCGGGCCGCCCCAAGCAGAGCCAGCCCCCTCGGGGGGCAGCGTCTTACACGGAGTGAAAAGCGTGGGGGCTGATGAGATCGCCGGGCCGCCC
>JANPFZ010000057.1:0-16320 GCA_031423655.1 Polaromonas sp. | reverse complement strand
CAGAGTCGCGTTGACTGCCAGAGCGTGCGCGGCAATCAGGGCGTCATTGGGGCCGATAGGCTTGCCCATGGATTCGAGTTGCGTGCGCAGCGCGGCATAGTGATGCGAAATTTCGCTGGTAAGCGGAAGTACGTCCAGCAGGGGCACGATCCGGTCGTAGGCGCGTTGCAAGCGTTCGTTCGGCCTGCGCACAAGACCAAACTCAAGCTCGCACTGCACGATCACGCTGGTGCAAAGTTGCAAGGTGCTGTCGGCCCGGGCCAGCGCGTTGAAACGCTGGCTGGCCAGCCCGGCGGTTTCGCGCATCATGTGCGAGATGATGTTGGTGTCCAACAGGTAAGTCGTGCTCACAAGATGATGTCGTCGAGTGACAGCATGCCGGCATCCACATCGGGGAACGGCTCTAGCACTTGTTCCCAGTCTTTCATGCTTTCCAGGGCCGCCATCAGCGCCGCAGCGCTACCTTTGGGGTGGTTAGGCTCAACTGCCTCAATGATGAGCCGGTTGCCCTCGCGGTGGATGACGGCCTCTTTGCCGGGCAGCTCGAATTCTTTGGGGATGCGCACGGCCTGATTCGCGCCGTTGCGGAAGAGGCGAACGTGGCGCGAGGGCGGCTCAACGGTGTATTGGCCCGGGTTTTCAGATACTTTATGCATGGCGTGCTCCCAGAATCGGACAGACCTCCAGTCTAGCCTATGTCTTGGCCTATGCCGCTTCAAATTCGCGGTGGTTGCGTGCGGAGCTCTGCTACTGGTCGTACCAGTTTTCCACCCGCAGGCCGGGTACGCGCTCGAACTCGCGCACATTGCGGGTCACTACGGTCAAGTTGTTTGCCAGTGCAATGCCGGCTATCTGTACGTCATAGGGGCCGATGGGCGTGCCGCGGGTATGCAGCAGCGCACGCATGGCACCTGCCTGCACGCTGGCTGCACGGTCAAAGTCCAGAACTGCATAGCGCCTGCACAGGCTGAGCACATAGCTGTTCATCTTGATGCGGTTGTCTGACTTGCCCATTCCGTACTCAAGCTCAAAGAGGTTGATGGTGGAGATGGCTATATCGCTGTCGTTTTGTGGGTTCAACCGCGCCAGGCAATTGCCAGCGCGTTTGAACACGTAGATCAAGGTGTCCGTGTCCAGCAGGTACTTCAAAACGATTGCCTTGGTACGTCGGTACCCAGGCCGGTGTACCTGTCTTTCAGCAGCGCATCCCAGCCGTCAGTTGCGTCAGCATCCGGGCTGGCCAGACTGTCGATCTCTGCAAAAAAATCGTCCCAGCTCTGGACGGGCTTTTGTTTTTCAGCCTCCGCAAACTGCGCGAACCACTTGCTGACCGACATGTGGGTACGCGCTGCTGCCGCCTTGGCTGCGGCCAGGGTGTCTTCTTCAAGGTATATGGTGACTTGTGACATGTCGTACTCCTTGGGGTAATTTTTTAAAAGTATAATTATTGAAAATTATAATTCAATGACGTTTTTCAGTTTATCGCTGCTGCTGTCGCCGTCGGCTGCCCCAAGCTCCGCAGCACATCGCGCACCATCTGCGCCCGGTCTTTGGCCTCGGGCAGTTCGCGCTCGATGCGCAGTTTGTCGTTGCCAGCCAGCTTGATGTGCCGGTTTTTCTGGATCAGATTCATGATCGCCATCGAGTCAATGGGCGGGTCTTTCTTGAAGGTGATGTGCATGACGCTGGGGGCGGCATCGACCTTGACCACGCCGTAGGGCTTGGCAATCACGCGCAGCCGGTGCACGTCAATCAGCGTCTGCGCCTGTGCCGGCATCTTGCCGAAACGGTCGACCAGTTCTTCAAGCAGGGCGTCGATCTGGCCGGTGTTTTTGGCCGTTGCCAGTTTCTTGTAAAAACTCAAGCGCAGATGCACGTCGCCGCAGTAGTCACTGGGCAGAAGCGCCGGCGCGTGCAGGTTGATTTCGGTCGTGACGTGCAGCGGTGACAAAAGATCGGGTTCGCGCCCCGCCTTCAGCGACGCGACCGCCTCGCTGAGCATTTCGTTGTAGAGCTGAAAGCCGATCTCGAGCATGTTGCCGCTCTGGTTTTCGCCCAGCACTTCACCGGTGCCCCGGATTTCAAGGTCATGCATGGCCAGGTAAAAGCCCGAACCGAGTTCTTCCATCTGCTGAATTGCATCGAGCCGCTGGCTGGCGCGCTTGGTCAGGCCCTCGATGTCGGGCACCATCAAATAGGCATAGGCCTGGTGGTGGCTGCGGCCGACCCGGCCGCGCAGCTGGTGCAATTGCGCCAGGCCAAACTTGTCGGCCCGGCTCATGACGATGGTGTTGGCTGTCGGCACGTCGATGCCGGTTTCAATGATGGTCGAACAAAGCAGCAGGTTGTAGCGCTGCGCGATGAAGTCTTTCATGACCTTTTCAAGTTCGCGCTCGGGCATCTGGCCGTGAGCCACGGCGACGCGGGCTTCGGGCAGCAGCTCTTCGAGTTTCTGGCGCCGGTTCTCTATCGTCTCGACCTCGTTGTGCAGAAAATAAACCTGGCCGCCGCGTTTGAGTTCACGCAGCACGGCTTCGCGAATCACGCCGTTGCCTTCGCTGCGCACAAAGGTCTTTATAGCCAGCCGGCGCTGCGGTGCGGTGGCAATCACGCTCAGGTCGCGCAGTCCTTCAAGCGCCATGCCCAGCGTGCGCGGGATGGGGGTAGCTGTGAGGGTTAGCACATCAACCTCGGCGCGCATGGCCTTCATGACCTCCTTGTGGCGCACACCGAAGCGGTGTTCCTCATCAATGACCAGCAGGCCGAGGCGCGCAAACTTCACGTCTGCGCTGAGCAGCTTGTGGGTGCCGACGACGATGTCGACACTGCCGTCGGCGATGCCCTTGATGGCGGCGGTGATTTCCTTGCCAGACCGGAAGCGGCTCATCTCGGCCACCTTCACCGGCCACTTGGCGAAGCGGTCGCTCAGCGTCTGGAAGTGCTGCTCGGCCAGCAGGGTGGTCGGTGCCAGCAGCGCGACCTGCTTGCCGCCGGTGATCGCGATGAAGGCGGCGCGCAGTGCGACTTCGGTTTTGCCGAAACCGACGTCGCCACAGACCAGCCGGTCCATCGGGCGCGGGCTGATCATGTCCTGAATCACCGCATGTATGGCGGCGCGCTGGTCGGCGGTTTCTTCAAAGCCGAAGTCATTGGCAAATGATTCGTAGTCGTCGGGCGAATAGCGGAAAGCATGGCCTTGACGCGCGGCGCGGCGCGCATAAATATTCAGCAACTCGGCGGCGGAGTCGCGCACCTGCTCGGCTGCCTTGCGTTTGGCCTTTTCCCATTGACCGCTGCCCAGGCGGTGCAAGGGCGCTTCCTCAGCGCTGACGCCGGTGTAGCGGCTGATCAGATGCAGCTGGCTGACAGGCACATAGAGCGTCGCCTTGTCGGCGTATTCCAGATGCAAAAACTCTTGCAGCGCTGGCGTTCCGTCTTCGTTCTTGTCGTTGCCCAGATCGAGGTTGACCAGGCCCTTGTAGCGACCAATGCCGTGCCCGCTGTGTACCACGGGGTCTCCGACGTTCAGCTCGGAAAGATCCTTGATCAGCGCTTCAACATCGCTGACGCGCTCCTGCTTTTTGTTGCGCCTGCGGGTGGTGATTCCGGCCGCAAACAATTCGGTCTCGGTGATGAAATCAAGGCCTTCGTCAAGCCAGCTGAAGCCGGTATTGAGTGCGGCGGTGGCGATACCCAGCTTTTCGTCGCTGGTCTGAAAATCCTCCAGCGAGTCGAATGCTGGTGTCTTAAGCCCGCTGGCGCGCAAAAAGTCAAGCAGGCTTTCGCGCCGACCGTCGCTTTCGGCAAGTATCAAAACCCGGTGCGCCGTGTTGCGCGTGTGGGCCTTGAAGCGGGCCAACGGGTCTTCGGCGCCTCGCACCACGGCCATCTCGTCGATTTCCTGGAAATGTGCGTTGCCGGCGACATCTTCCACGCCGCTGCGGATCGCCAGCTGCGCATAGACATTGGCCCGCGCATAAAACTGCTCAGCTGACAAAAACAGCGACTCGGGCGGCAGCGCCGGGCGGTCGGGTGCGTCGCGCACCAGCCGGTAGCGGTCTTTGGTGTCTTGCCAGAAGCGCTGGAAGGCCGGCTCCAGGTCGCCATGCAGCACCACCGTGGCGTCGCTACCCAGGTAGTCAAAAACCGTCGCGGTGTCGTCAAAAAACAGCGGCAGGTAGTACTCGATGCCCGCGGTAGCGACGCCGTTGCCGATGTCTTTGTAGATGCGGCTTTTGGTCGGGTCGCCCTCGAGTAGTTCACGCCACCGGTTGCGAAAACGCGCGCGCGCTTCGTCGTCCATCGGAAATTCGCGGCCCGGCAGCAGCCGCACTTCGGGCACCGGATACAAAGAGCGCTGGCTGTCCGGGTCGAAAGTGCGGATGCTGTCGATCTCGTCGTCGAACAGGTCGACGCGAAAGGGCACCAGCGAGCCCATCGGGAACAGGTCGATCAGCCCGCCGCGTACCGCGTATTCGCCCGGGCTGACAACCTGCATCACATGGCTGTAGCCGGCCAGCGTGAGCTGCGCCTTCAGTCGTGCTTCGTTGAGCCTTTGCTTGACCTTGAACTCGAACGTGTAGCCGGCCAGAAAGCTGGGTGGCGCCAGACGGTAGAGCGCGGTGGTGGCGGGCACGATCACGACGTCAGCGCCGGTTTCCTTGTCGCGCTGCTGGATGCGCCACAGCGTGGCCAGTCGTTCGCTGATCAAGTCCTGATGCGGCGAAAACGTGTCGTAGGGCAGCGTTTCCCAGTCGGGGAAAAGCGCACAGCGCAATTCGGGCGCAAAAAACGCGATCTCGTCCATCAGCCGCTGGGCGGTGGTGGCGTCTGATGTGATGATGGCTGTGAGCTTGCCGGCAGACTTTTCGCGACTGGCCAGGCGCGCCAGTAGCAGGGCATCGGCAGAGCCGGGGGGCTGGGGCAAGGTGTAGCGTTTGCCGGAAACAAGTGAAGGGAGTTGCATCAATGGATCAGTGCCGTGTGAACCGGTGCGGGCCGGCTCATGAAAACCGCAGAAAAAGCCAAACACCCCAAACCATGCGGAGTGGGGTGTGGCCGGTGATCAAAGCGCCGATTTTAGAATCTATGATGAAACTATGACGACCGCGCGCGCAGATTCCTTGAATTCCCCCCATCCTGCCCATCTCCCACAGGCACGCTTCTTTGGGTTGATTCCCTGCGCCGGTCAGGGCAGCCGCGCCGGCACGCCGCTGGCCAAGCAATACCAGCTGATTGCAGGCAAGGCGCTGGTGTTGCATACGCTGGCGGCGTTTGCTGCCGTCGAGCGGGTTGACAAAACGCTGGTCGTGGTGGCGCCTGGGGATTCTTTTTTTGACCAGACGGCAGCCGACTACATGTTTGACGTAGCCGATTGCGGCGGTGCCAGCCGTGCCGACAGCGTGTTCAATGGCCTGCAGGCCCTTCGGCTGGCAGGCGCGCGGGATGATGACTGGGTGCTGGTGCATGACGCAGCGCGCTGCCTGATCAGCCCGGCGCAGATCGACCGGTTGATTGACGCCTGTGCCGGCGATGCCGTCGGCGGTTTGCTCGCGCTGAAGTTGCCGGACACCTTAAAACGGGAGGTGGACGGGCGCGTAGCGGCCACGATAGACCGCGCCGACAAGTGGCTGGCGCAGACGCCGCAGATGTTTCGGCTCGGCGCCTTGTCCGAAGCGCTGCACGGGGCGGGTGACGGAATCACCGACGAATCGAGTGCCATGGAAGCCAGGGGCTTGCAGCCGAAACTGGTCGCTGGCAGCGCGGAGAATTTCAAGGTCACCTACGCGGAAGACTTTTGGCTGGCCGAAGCCATTTTGCAGAGCCGCATGAGTCGATCAAATAGTGCGACGACACCTTAGCCCACGCAGCTCTCATACAACTACAAATCACGCTGGAAGAAAGTTTCGTCAATGAATGCAGCCACCGCATCACCAGTTTCCATTCCCCGCATCGGCCAGGGCTGGGACACCCACGCGCTGGTGCCCGGCCGCAAACTCATCATCGGCGGCGTTGAAATCGATCACACGGTGGGCCTGCTCGGCCATTCTGACGCCGACGTGCTGCTGCACGCGATCATCGATGCGCTGCTGGGGGCGGCGGGGCTGGGCGACATTGGCACGCATTTCCCCGACACCAACGCGCAGTTCAAAGGCGTTGACTCGGTGCTGCTGCTGGCAGAGACCGGGCGCCTGCTGGCCGCACGCGGTCATCGGGTCGGCAATATCGACAGCACGGTGATTGCCGAAGCGCCCAAACTGGCGCCGCACATCGCGGCGATGCGCGTGCAGATTGCTGGCGCGCTGGGCGTTGAGGTCAGCCAGGTGAACGTAAAGGCCAAGACGGCAGAAAAACTCGGGCCGGTCGGGCAGGGCCTGAGCATGGAAGCGCAGGCCATCGTGCTGCTGTATTGAAAGTGCGTTGCGATAGAGCCGCATGCGCACTGCGGACGCTATTAATTAAATAGTTGCTTACGCACGTATTACGGGGGGCTGGAGAGTATTTGACTAGTGAATGTTCGAAGAAAAGCCGCAGCACGGCGCCGTATAGTCTTCGAGAAGGCTGTCAACCCCGACGCAGTTTGATGTGCGCCGCCAAGCCGCCCGACGCCGTGTTTGCCAGGCCAAACACACCGCCCATGCGTTCCACGGTTTTCTCGACGATCGCCAGGCCCAAGCCTGCGCCGGTGGCAGCGGTGCGTGCCGCATCGCCGCGAAAAAAGGGTTTTGTCAGCTTGGACAGCGCTCCCGCCGCCACGCCCAGGCCGTGGTCGCGTACCTTGATCAGCACCCACTGGTCACGGGTTTTGGCGGCGATTTCGACGACGGCGATACCGGTCTCAGCCGTCTTGCCATAGCGGCGGGCATTCTCCAGCAGGTTGGAGATGACGCGCAGCAATTCCACTTCGTCTGCCAGGACGCTAATGTCCTCAGCCACGTCTAGCGTGACGCGCATATCGTCGTAGTCAGCAACGGCATACACCGAAGAAGCAATCACCGCGTTGAGTGAAACGCTTTCCAGGTGCGCCGGTTCTGGCCGGGCGTAGTCCAGAAACTTGTCAATGATGGAGTCAAGCTGGCTGATGTCGGCCGCCATGTGGTTGCGCGCATCGGGGTCGGCCACGCTCATCTCGGTTTCCAGGCGCAGCCGGGCCAGCGGCGTACGCAGGTCATGCGAGATACCGGCCAGCATGATGACGCGATCAGCCTCGATCTTTGACAACTGCTCGGCCATGCGGTTAAAGCCGATATTGACCTCGCGAATTTCACTGGTGGCTACTTTTTCATCGAGCAGGCTGGCGTCAAAATCGCCATCGCGCATGCGGCTGGCCGCAAACGACAGCTGCTTCAGGGGGCGATTGATCAGCCCCGCAATAATCGCCGAGCCTGCCAGCGACAGCGCGCCGGCGGTGATGAGCCAGATGATCCAGGTGCTGCTCCGCGAAGGCCCGACTTTGGCCGTATCGGTCAGCAGCCAATAGGCGTCACCATCGATGGCGAAGCCGACCCACAGCCCCTTGACATCATTGACGCTGCTGGCCACCACGGTACTAGTGCCCAGCCTGGTTCTGAGTTCCTGGGCGATGCGCTGGCCCAGCTCGTCGTTTTCGTAGGTTTCGAACCTGTCTTTAGGTTCGCGCGGGGTGATACGCACCCGTTCTTCGTCCGCCAGCGTCTTGATAAGCGACACGCGCGCAATCGAGTCGGAATAGCGCAGCGCCGCCCGGCTCAGGTTCACCAGCGAGGCAAGCTGCTGGGCACTCTGAATGGCGCGTGGCTCGGATTCCAGCGCGCGAAAAGTCTGCAGCCAGGCCACGATGGAGCCGAACAGCAGCAAGGCAAGGAAGAAAAAAGTGCGCCAGAACAGGCTGACCCCCCGGCGCGGCCGCATTTCCATCGGCGCGGGGGTGGTCTCTAGCGGAGCCGGGCTGGTGAAGTCCATACGAAATAATGCAGCAAAGCTTTCAACTCAAACATGGGCAGTCAGACGCAAGCGCTGCAATCCGCAAATAACTGTGGGGCGCGTCAGATCGCGCTTCCGAATCACTCAGTTTGTGCCGTCCGGGACAAACACATAGCCAATGCCCCATACGGTCTGAATGTAGCGCGGCACTGCGGCATCGACTTCAATCAGCTTGCGCAGGCGTGAGACCTGTACGTCCAGGCTGCGATCAAAGGGCTCGAATTCACGGCCGCGTGCCAGCTGCGCGAGTTTTTCGCGCGACAGCGGCTGGCGCGGGTGCCGCACCAGCGTTTTAAGCATCGCAAACTCGCCGGTGGTGAGCGGCAGCTCGTCGCCATTTTTGTGCAGCGTGCGAAGGCCCATGTCGAAGGAAAAAGGCCCGAAGGTAATAACTTCCTGGTCGCTTGACGGCGCGCCCGGCACTTCGGCGGTTGGCCGGCGGCGCAGCACCGCATGGATGCGGGCCAGCAATTCACGCGGATTGAATGGTTTGGCCAGGTAGTCGTCGGCGCCGACTTCCAGACCGACGATGCGGTCAACGTCCTCTCCCTTGGCGGTCAGCATGATGATGGGCGTGCGGTCGTTGGCCGCGCGCAGGCGGCGACAGATCGACAAGCCGTCTTCGCCCGGCATCATCAAATCGAGCACGATCAGGTCTACGGCGTCGCGCAGCATGATGCGGTTAAGGGCCTTGCTGTCTTCAGCCAGTATGACCTCGAAGCCCTCCTGGGCCAGGTAACGGCGGAGCAGGTCACGAATTCGGGCGTCGTCATCAAGGATGAGGATCTTGTCGGCACGGGGGTTTTGAGCTTGTGTCATGGCGATCTGGTGATTTGTAACAGAGCCATTTTGCGGGCTTAAATGTAAATATGTCTCGTTTTCCAGTCACTTTGACACAGTGTTACAAAGTTTGCAGTCACGCATTAAAACGTCCTTTCAACGTTCCTATATCCGACGCAAATTGCATTTAGCCTTTAGCCTCTGGCCCTGTTGTTTGACTTTGTTGATGTTTGCGTTGCAGCGCCTGACCGTTGATGCAGCCACAGGCGTTTTGTTTTTCCCGTTTTCAACCCCTTGGCCTGAATGTGCCACTCACAGAAAGACTGCCTTGTATCGTATGGCTCAACGCACTACCAAACTCATAGCTGCTTGCGCACTGATTGCCTGGGCTGGAGCCACATTTTCACAACAAAACTTTGTACGCGACCCCGTGCAGAACGTAGCGCAACTGTCGGCCATCGGCTCGGTCGAAGTGCAGCAGGATCTGCTGTCAATTTCCCTGAGCACCACGCGCGACGGTGCCGATGCAGCTGCCGTTCAAACGCAGCTCAAGCAGGCGCTTGACACCGCGCTGGCGCAGGCCAAACAGGCGACTGCACCCGGTCAGATGGAGGTGCGCACCGGCAATTTCAGCCTGAACCCGCGCTATGGCAAAGACGGCAAGCTCAATGGCTGGCAGGGTTCGACGGAGCTGGTGCTGGAGGGCAAGGATTTCACACGCATCACGACGACCGCCGGAAAAATCCAGAGCTTGAGTCTGGCCCATGTCGGTTTTGCGCTTAGCCGCGAGCAGCGCGCCCGCGTCGAGGGGGAAGCGCAAACGCTGGCCATCGAGCAATTCAAGGCCAAGGCCGGCGACATTGCCAAAGGCTTTGGTTTTGGCGGCTACACCCTGCGTGAAGTTTCCATCAACGCCAGCGATCAGGGTCCGTCGCCGCGCCCGTATGCGATGGCGGCGCAGTCAAGATCTGCCCTGGGTGATTCAGCGGTGTCTGTGGAAGCCGGGAAAAGCACAGTGGTCGTCAATGTGTCGGGCTCGGTGCAGATGAAATAAGCCCTCGCAGAAGACCCGAAAACAAAGGCGTAGTGCCGCTAACAAAAGGGGCATCAGCTGACACGCCAGGCTGCAGGCAACCGGTACTGTTCGCTGATGACACCATCTTTAAAGGCGGCTGAAATTGCGGCCCGAACTGGCCCATTTTTTATCGTGATGAATGCCGCCTCGGGTCATAACGACGCCGACGAAGAGCGACAGATCATGGCAGGCGTGTTTGAAAACGCAGGTCGCACGTTCGAGTTTTTGAAGATCGAAAATCCGTCGCAGATCAGCGAAGTCTGTGAGCGCGCCGTCAGGCTGGCTGTCGAGCAGCGCGGCGTCGTGGTTGCCGCCGGAGGCGACGGCACCATCAATGCAGTAGCCAGCGCGGTGCTTGGCTCGTGCTGCCCCTTCGGCGTACTGCCGCAAGGCACTTTTAATTATTTCGGGCGCGTCAACGCCATTCCGCAGGAAACGCGCGCGGCTGCCGTCGCCTTGCTTGGCGCCAGTGTTTGCCCGGTTCAGGTAGGCGAGCTGAACGGGCGGGTCTTTCTGGTCAATGCCAGTTTGGGCCTGTACCCGCAGTTGCTGGAAGACCGCGAAGCCTGGAAACAGCAACTGGGCCGCAGCAGATTGGTGGCCTTCTTGTCGGGCCTGGCAACGTTGCTGAAGGCGCGCGGGCAGCTGAAACTCGAAATTGAACTGGCGGGGCAGCGCGCGTTTCTGCGCACCCCCACGCTGTTCGTGGGCAACAACCATTTACAGCTGACGCGGGCGGGCATTGACGAAAACCACGCGGGTGCCGTCAATCGCGGCGAGCTTGCAGGAATCGCGCTGCGGCCCATCGGCACGCTGGCGCTTTTTGGTCTGCTGGCGCGCGGCTTGCTCGGACGCCTGGGGGAGGCAGACAACATCGACAGCTTTTCCTTTCGCCGGCTCACGGTGTCGCCGCGCGGCCGGAAACGCGTGAAGGTGGCCACTGACGGCGAAGTGACGTGGATGAAGACGCCATTGGTTTTTCAGGTTGGCACCGAGCCATTGCTGCTGCTGGTGCCGGCCCCGGAAGACCGCGCGGAGGTTGCGTGACCCGACTGCTTCAAATCTCAGACACTCACTTCGGCACCGAGCAACCCCATGTCATGAAAGCGCTGCTGGCGCTGGCGCATGCCGAAAAGCCGGATGTGCTGGTGCTGTCGGGCGATATTACGCAGCGCGCCCGTGCGGCCCAGTTCAGCCGTGCCCGCAATTTTTGTGACCAGCTGGGAATTGCGCGCATGCTGTCGCTGCCGGGTAATCACGACATACCCCTGTTCAATATTTTCGGCCGCCTTTTCAAGCCGTATGCCGCCTATCTGGATGCCTTCGGCCCGGAACTTGAACCCCAGCTGCAGACCGCGTCGCTTTGCGTGCTCGGCGTGAAAACAACGCGTCGCTGGCGGCACAAGAATGGTCAGATTTCGAGCAAACAGATTGAGCGTGTTTGCGCGCAACTGGCGACAGCCACAGCGCAGCAGTTGCGGGTGGTAGTGGTTCACCAGCCGGTGCATGTCCTGAAAACGTCGGACGAACATGACCGCCTTCAGGGCTGGGAGCCCGCTGTGCGCGCCTGGGCTGCGGCTGGCGCCGACGTGGTGATGGGCGGGCACATTCACCTGCCTTATGTGTGCGAGTTGTCTGCCAGCGTTGTGGGCCTGGGGCGGCGCATGTGGTGCGTGCAGGCCGGCACGGCGCTGTCGTCACGGGTGCGTCGGGAGGCGCCCAACTCGGTCAATCTGCTTCGCTATGACGCCGATCATTCTGGCTTGCCGTGCCGGGTTGAGCGTTGGGACTTCGATGCTGATGCGGCCCGCTTCGGGCTGGTGAAGACCAGCGATTTGCGTCTGGACCGCGCGCGGCCTGGGTCTGCGGTTTAACACTCGCCACCGCAGCTTTTGTCCAGTTTAATAGTAAAAACGGCCTCTAGCCCAGGCAGTATGTGCGTAAGAAGCTATCAATAGAGTAGCGAAACGATGACGCGTGGGCAGACCAGCTCCAACCTCAGGCAGTTTCAAAGCAAGCCATGCATAAAAAAGCCCGCCACCGTTTGACTGATGACGGGCAAGGTTTTCAAGGCGTCGTTCAGCGCCAGGAAAATTAGAAACGCAAGCGCAGGCCCAAGGTGGCGGCGCCGATGCGGTCGCGTCCGGAGCCTGCAAATTCAAGGCGATGCTCGTCGTATTGGGCGACAGCTGACAGCTGCGGTGTGAACAGGTATTCAGCGCCGACGCCATAAGAGATACCGAAGCCGTTTTCTTTTCCGGAGGCTATGCCGGAACCGGGCCGGGAAGAGACCTCCGTGCGGCCGTAAGTCGTGCCCAACTTGCCGAGCAGGTTGAATGAGGTCCCCAGCGGATATTTGCCTACCAGACTCAAGTTGAAACCCATCGCCTTGGTGTCACCGCCACCACGCTTGGCTTTGCCGAAATCGGTGTAACCCGCTTCCAGGCCGAGGTAGGGGTTGAAATAACTGCCGACATAGACGCTGTAAGCCGTGTCCTTATCGTCACCCGAGAACAAGCCGGTGCCATTGCCCAACGAAAAATCGGACCGCCCTGCATTAAAGCCGATGTAGCTCGAGCCTGGCGAATACATTGAAAAGCCCGAGCCTGAGCGGGCTGCAGTAGTCTGCGCCTGAGCGACCGTCACGGTAGCCAGGGATGCACAGGCAACTGCCATGGCGGACAGGAGGCGGCGGGGATATGTCACTTGAAAATCCTTTGATGGGTGGGTTGCGCTTGCCGAGGCGGGCTTTTGACGTGCCTTTATGTTGCACAGCATGAAGCTAAGGCCTTCAAACGTCGCTGGCTGTCAGAAGGCGTTGAGGCTGCTTGTAGGACGGGGCTTTCTTTCGGCGCTGTCAACTTAAACTTTCACCGAAACTACCTGTATGGAAAAAATAGATTGCGTCGTGATTGGCGCCGGGGTCGTCGGGCTGGCGGTGGCACGGGCGCTGGCGTTGCAGGGCCGCGAAGTGCTGGTCCTTGAGGCCGCAAACGCTATCGGCACGCGGGCGAGTTCCCGCAACAGCGAGGTGATTCACGCGGGCATTTACTACGCGCAGGGCTCACTGAAGGCCCGGTTCTGCGTTCAGGGCAAAGACATGCTGTACGCGTATTGCGCCGAGCGCGGCGTGGCCTACAAACGCTGCGGCAAACTGATTGTGGCCACCACTGAAGCGCAGGTCGCCCAACTGCAGGCTACGCGGGTTCGGGCCGCGGCCAACGGCGTACACGACCTGGTGCTGCTGACGCGCGACGAGGCCAGGGCGCTGGAGCCGCATCTGGCCTGCCAGGCCGCCCTGCATTCGCCGGGAACCGGCATCGTTGACAGCCATGCCTACATGCTGGCGCTGCAGGGTGACCTGGAGCATGCGGGCGGCATAGTTGTGTTAAATACCGCTCTAGCCCAGGCAGAATGTGCGCAAGGAGCTATTATTTTAGTAGCAGAAGACGGCACCGAGCTGGCAGCCAAATGCGTTGTCAACGCGGCGGGCGCGCATGCGCAGGACCTGGCTCGACGCTTCGCGGGCATGGCACCGGCGCTGGTGCCGCCCAGCTATTTCTGCAAGGGCAACTACTTCACGCTGTCGCAGCGGGCGCCATTCAGTCGCTTGATTTACCCGGTGCCTGAGGCTGCGGGCCTGGGCGTTCACCTCACGCTGGACCTTGGCGGGCAGGCCCGGTTTGGCCCGGATGTCGAGTGGGTCACATCGCCGGATGACCTGGTGGTGGACGCGTCGCGCAGCGCGGCGTTTTATGCCGAGGTGCGCAAATATTGGCCCGCCCTGGCCGACGGCGCGCTGGTGCCGGACTACGCCGGCATTCGTCCCAAAATTCAGGCGCCGGGCGAACCTGCGCGAGATTTTTTGATCCAGGGGCCTGCGGAGCATGGCGTGTCCGGGGTGGTAAACCTGTTCGGCATCGAGTCGCCGGGACTGACCAGTTCGCTGGCAATAGGGGCTTACGTCAGCCAGTTGCTGCCGACGTAATGGGGCGGGGCGTTTCGCCGGATGACTTACCATATTCGCAAGCGGCAAACGGTTGCAATGCTACCGGTCGTGAAGCTCTCAAACACTGCTCGCAAGCCCTTCAATATTCATTGCGGGGCCGCACAACAACCACCGCCATGAACGATGTAAAGCTTGATTTCGTCCACTGTCCCGATGCCGAGGGCGGCCACCGCATGGCCTATTGGCAGTGGGGCGACCCGCTAAGCGCTCATGTGGTGCTGTGTGTCCATGGGTTGTCGCGCCAGGGGCGTGATTTTGATGTGTTGGCGCACTCGCTGTGTGACGCCGCCAGGCTGAAGCAACGCACGATTCGCGTCGTCTGCCCCGACGTGGTCGGGCGCGGCGAAAGCGACTGGCTCAAAGACCCGATGGGCTACCAGGTTGCGGGGTATGCCGGCGACATGCTGACGCTGCTGGCGCAACTGAACGCGCACGCGCCCATAGCGGCGCTGGACTGGGTGGGTACCAGCATGGGCGGGCTGATCGGCATGGTGGTGTGCGGCAGCGCCGCGTCAAGGCCCGCAGATGCTGGCGTGCCGCTGGTGCGCCGACTGGTGCTCAACGACGTCGGGCCAGCCATCGAATGGCAGGCGATTGTGCGCATTGGCGCTTACCTCGGGCAGGCCGGGCACTTTGACAGCGTTGAAAACGCAGCAGATGCGATGCTGGCGATATCCAGCGGCTTTGGGCCGCACACGCCGGCGCAGTGGCTGGCCTTGTCACGCCCCATGCTCAGGCCCGTTCATGGTGATGCGGGCAGCCCCCTGCGACTGCATTACGACCCCGCCATCGCCGGGCCTTTCAAGCTGGCGACGGAAGAATCCACGCGCCAGGGCGAGGCCGTTTTGTGGCAGCTGTACGACCAGATTTCGGCGCAAACCTTGCTGCTGCGGGGTGCGCACTCTGATTTGTTGAGCGTGGAAACGGCCCGTGCCATGACCGAGCGTGGCCCGCGCGCGCGGCTGGTCGAGTTCGAGGGTGTCGGTCATGCGCCCACCATCGTGGCGCCGGATCAGGTCGAGACGGTGACCCGCTTTTTGCTGGGCTGATTTTTCCTGCGCATGAAAACTCTTGCCGTCGCGTCTGAGCTTTCCGGATCGCTCCCGGTTGTGCCGGTCATGTCGGCCGAGGAGAGCTCGTCCATCGTCAAGGCCACCGCTGCCAGTCTGCCCGACCAACCCCATGCGCTGGCACGGGCGCGCGCTTTCGCCGAACCGCTGATCGCCTTCGAGACGCTGGAAAACGGCGAGAACACACTGGCGCATGCCGACGCGGTGGCTGCGATCCTGAAATCCATTGGCGGTTCGCAGGCGATGCAGGCAGCAACTTATCTGGTGTATTGCTGCCAGCATCTGGCGCGGCCGCAGGAAGTGATTGCCAAAGCCTTTGGCAGCAACTTCGCTGCGCTGGCGATAGAGACCACCAAGCTGGTTAATCTGCAGCGCCAGGCGCGCGGCGCGAGTTCCCGTGCGCAGCTGCATGATGACCCTGCGGCACAGACCGAAAACGTGCGAAAAATGCTGCTGGCTTTCTCACGCGACCTGCGTGTGGTCATGCTGCGCATGGCCTCCCGCCTGCAAACGCTGCGCTTTCATGCCGCAACCAAAACTCCGGCTGCGCCCAGCCTGGCGCACGAGTCACTGCATGTGTTTGCGCCCTTGGCCAACCGGCTGGGCATCTGGCAGATCAAATGGGAAATGGAAGACCTGGCGTTTCGTTTTCTCGAACCGGCCGTTTACCAGCAAACTGCGCGGCTGCTCGATGAAAAGCGCGCCGAGCGCGAAGAGTTCATGGAGGCGCTGCGGCTGCAACTGGAGCGTGAACTCAACCAGAGCGGCATTGCGGCGCTGGTGCGTGGCCGACCGAAACACATCTACAGCATTGTCAAAAAAATGCGCGGAAAGTCGCTGGGCTTCGAGCAAGTGTTTGATGTGCGGGCGCTGCGTGTGATTGCCGCCGACGTCAAGGGCTGCTATGCCGCACTTGGTTTTGTGCATTCGCGCTTTTCGCCCATTGCTGGCGAATTTGACGATTACATCGCCAAACCGAAGCCCAATGGCTATCAGTCACTGCATACCGTGGTGCGTGACGAAGCGGGCCGGGCGGTCGAGATCCAGATTCGCACGCAAGCGATGCATGACCACGCCGAGCATGGCGTGGCCGCGCACTGGGCTTACAAAGAGGCTGGCACCAAGGGCTACGCCGGCGTGTCGGCCAGCAGTGAATACGACGCCAAGATTGCGGTGCTACGCCAGCTACTGGCCTGGGAGCGCGACCTGTCGGGGCCCGCGTCACAGCGCGCGCGCGAGTCAAAGCAGGGGCTTTTTGAAGACCGCATTTATGTGCTGACGCCGGACGCGGCTATTGTTGAATTGCCGCAGGGTGCCACGGCGGTTGACTTTGCCTACAGCGTCCATACCAACCTTGGACACCGCTGCCGCGGCGCGCGGCTTGACGGCGTGATGGTTCCGCTGAGCACGCCGCTGCAAAATGG
>JANPFZ010000056.1:0-2331 GCA_031423655.1 Polaromonas sp. | reverse complement strand
CTTGAAGCAGCTGCATGCGCAGCACCATCCGCGCGGTTGATCAGGCCCCCACGGTCGCTCACTGCGTGTAGCTCCCTGCCCCCCGAGGGGGCCGCTGCGCCTGCGGTCTGGCGAAGCCAGTCCCGCGGCCCCAGCTTGGTTGGAAAATCCTTTGCGGTGCTCTTTTCTCATCCGTTCGTCCTGAGCCTGTCGAAGGAGGCTCCCCGAAGGAGCTGCTGCGTAAATGGGAGGGCGTCCTCCAAACGTGCCCCCAACTAGCCGTGTCGGGCGTTCGTATACATGTAGTCCCGGCTGAACGGATAGACCGAGTTTGCACCCTTGACCTTGCCTTCCTGCGTGTCTGCAGGAGAGTCAGCGGGCCGCGTGGCCAGCATCTGGTGTACTGAAAGCCAGCCATGCTCGAAACTCATCGCACTGCCGGCCAGGTAGAGCCGGTAGGCGCGCAGGGTTTTTTCGCCCCGTTCGCTGCCGCCATCTGCGGCCAGCACCTGGCGGGCTTCGTCCAGCCGGGCCTCGAGATTGTCTGACCAGTCCCAAAGGGTGCGTGCGTAATGCGGACGCAGGTTTTCCGAATCCACCATTTCCAGCCCGGCCCGGGCCAGGTGCTGCAGCACGGCGCTAACATGCATCAGTTCGCCGCCAGGAAAGATGTATTTTTCGATGAAGTCGCCCATGCCGGCGCCCAGCTGCGCGTTGCCCAGGCCGCCCGCCGTTATTCCGTGGTTCATCACCAGACCGCCGGGCGCCAGCAGGTGCATGATTTTTTCGAAATAGCTACTCATGTTGGCGCGCCCGACATGCTCGAACATGCCGACCGAGGCGATCTTGTCGTAGGTGCGATCTTCAGACAGGTGGCGGTAGTCCAGCAGTTCCATACGCACGCGCGCGGCCAGGCCCTTGTCGGCAACCAGCTTTTGCACATGCGCGTGCTGGTTTTTCGACAGCGTGATGCCGGTCGCGTCAACGCCATAGTGCTCTGCCGCCCACAGCAGCAACCCACCCCAGCCGGCGCCGATGTCGAGGAAGCGTTCACCGGGTCTGAGCATCAGTTTTCGGCAGATCAAATCGAGCTTGGCTTCTTGCGCCTGGGCCAGCGTAATGGAAGCATCGCCCAGGCGCGGGTAGTAAGCGCACGAGTAAACGCGTCGAGGGTCGAGCCATAGCGCATAAAACTCGTCTGATACGTCGTAATGGAACTCGATCTGCGCCGCGTCTCTGGCTGGGGTGTGGGCAGACAGGGCCTTCGTCCTGGCAAGCACGGCAGACCACCACAACGCATCGCTGCTTACCGGCGTGGCTGGCAACACGCATGCCATGGCGTGCATCAGGTCGCGCATGGCGCCATCAAGCTGCAGTTTTCCTTCGACGTAGTCTTCAGCGAGAGCGCCGATTTTTCCGGCTTTCAGCCGCGCAATACTTGACCAGTTCGAAAACGAAAGTTTGACGCGCGCATTCGGCGGCCCCAGTTGTTGCCCTTGGGGGAGTTGCACTGCGAGGTCAGCCGGCAGATTTGGCAGACGAGGCAGTTCAAACGGAAGGTCGGGAACCACAGACCAGGTCATAACCAAAGTCCTCACAAAACTTGACCACGTTTTCGATGGTGTTCCTGGAGACTTTAACTTTTCTGCAGCCCGCTCAGGGTAGGAATTGGCCTAAATTTGAGGTTGATTCAGCCCGATTGGAGCAACAGTTCAAGCTCTGCGTCAGCAAAGCCCGCCGCGCGCCGCGCATCCAGGTTCAGCGGCCCGCGCAGCCGGGGCGCGTTGTATTGCGCCGCCAGCAAGGCATAAGTGGCAATGGGATCAAGCCCGCGCTGATTGCACAAAAAGCGGTACCAGTGGTTGCCGATGGCGACATGGCCAATCTCGTCGCGCAGGATGATGTCCAGAATATCAATCGCACGCGCCGCATCGGGCGTGCCGACCTTGCGCAGCTTGGTCTGCATCGGCGGCGTGGCATCCAGGCCGCGTGCTTCCAGCGTGCGCGGCACCAGCGCCATGCGCGCCAGCACGTCGCCTTCTGTCCTGGCCGTCATATCCCAAAGGCCGGTATGGGCGGGGAAGTCGCCATAGTCATAGCCCATTGCTTGCAGTTGCGTGCGCAGCAAACTGAAGTGATGCGCCTCTTCGTGCGCCACCTTGAACCAGTCGAGGTAGTAGGCCATCGGCATGTGCGGGAAGCGCCAGACGGCATCCAGCGCAAGGTTGATGGCGTTGAACTCGATGTGCGTAACCGCGTGCAGCAGCGCGGCAAGGCCATCGGCGGTGAAGGGCGAGCGTTTCGGAATCTTCAGATGAGAGCAGAGTTCAGGCCGCGCCGGGCAGCCGGGCA
>JANPFZ010000055.1:0-2245 GCA_031423655.1 Polaromonas sp. | reverse complement strand
GGCGGGCCAAAGAGCAGCACATGATCCAGCGCCTCGCTGCGCATCCGGGCGGCGCCAATGAAAATTTCAAGCTGTTCGCGCACCTTGGTCTGGCCGACGTATTCATCGAAGAGCTTGGGCCGCAAGGCGCGTTCAATGGCTTCTTCCTGCGGGGAAGCGGGCGCGGCCGATATAACGCGCCTGGACGGCGGCAGGTCGGAAAGATCAAAATTGTCGGTCTGGATGGTCATGGACTCACCCTAGCCGAGCAACTGCACTAGATCGTTCAGTTCGCCGCACGCCTGCCGGAAAACAGCCTCGCGAACTTTCCCCCAACTGTGCGGCATGGCTCCGCGCTGTTTCCAGTCCATGCTCTTGGGCTGGTTGCAGACGATGTAGCTGGGCTCTTTCGTCGAGCGGCTGTTATCGACAGCAAATGGATTGGTCGCGTTATGGGCGGCAGTTGACATGGGGAGCCCGATCACCAGCGACGTGCGTGCGTTATAGGCACGCGTTGTCAAAACAACCATTGGATGCACATCACGCATTTCCTTGCCGGCTTGCGGAGTAAAGTTGATCCAGATGATGTCACGCCGATCTGGCACCCACGGTTTGGCGGTGACCATCAACGTGCGCCAAATTCAGCACCCCGGGGCATATCAGGCAGTAGCTCACCACCGTGTACCGCAGGATCGTAGGCCTTGAGTTTTTGCGCCAAAGTTCGCTTCTTCGGAGCAGCACGAACTTCCAGTCGGCCCGGCGCAATGACCTCAACTTCCAGAGGCGTTTCTGGGGTAATTTCCATTGCCTGCATCAATTCTCGGCTCAGGCGAATGCCATGGCTGTTACCCCAGGCGGAAATGGTAACGGTAATTGGATTCATTTCCAAAGTATATCCAGCCGGATATACAAGAGCAACCGGTTTATTTCCCCAGCGTCTTTAGCGCCAGCTTGATGCCCTCACTAACCCCCACATCCTTCGGCAACGCTTTGAGCGCCAGCGCCGCGTCGCGGTCGCTGTAGCCGAGCGCCACCAGCGCCTGCAGAATGTCGGACTGTGCATCGTTGGCGATGCTGACATGCACACCCATCTCTGCGCCGAGCTTGCCTTTCAGCTCCAGCAGCAATCGCTCGGCGGTTTTCTTGCCGATGCCGGGCACTTTGATGATGCGGCCGGCTTCCTGCGCGGTGATGGCCTGGGCCAGCTCTGCCACGCTCAGGCCACTGAGCACGCTGAGCGCGGTGCGCGGGCCGACGCCGGAAATTTTGATCAACTGACGGAAGGCGGCTCGTTCGCTCGCCTGACCAAAGCCGTACAGAATTTGCGCATCTTCACGCACCACAAAATGCGTTAGCAAACTGACCTTTTCGCCCAGTCCCGGCAGGTTGTAAAAGGTGCTCATCGGCACCAGCATTTCATAGCCGACGCCGTTGCAATCCACTAGAATTTCGGGCGGGTTTTTTTCGGCCAGCAGGCCAGTCAGTCTTCCAATCATCGGCAAATCTTAGCAGCGGTGCCAGCAGCAACGATTAAGCCGACAATCACTTTCCACCCAACTTTTTCCCGGCTTTTTGCAGGAAGCGCCCTACCTTGATTCTTCGCTACACCTTCACGCCGCCCAACAACACGCGCATGGCCAATCTGTGCGGGCCGATGGAGTCGCATATCCGCACCATCGAGACCGCGCTGGAAGTGACGATTGCGCACCGCTTCGAGCAGTTCAAGATCGACGGCACCAAGGTGCGAACCACCCAGGCGCTGGAAGTGCTTCAAGCGCTGTATGAAATTGCACAGCGGCCGATTGCCGAGGAAACCGTGCAGCTGATGCTGGCGGGAGATACCGCGCTTAGCCTGCTGCCCGACGGCGCGGCCGGCCTGTCAACGCGGCGTGCCGATTTGCGCGCGCGCACGACGAACCAGGGCCAGTACCTAGAAAACATTGCGACGCACGCCACCGCGAGATAGGTCTTGCCGGTGCCCGCTGGGCCAATGCCGAAAGTGATGTCGTGCGTCGCAATGTTTTCGAGGTACTGGCCCTGGTTCGCCGTGCGCGCGCGCAGATCGGCACGACGCGTTGACAGGCCGGCCGCGCCGTCGGGCAGCAGGCTGAGTGCGGTATCTCCTGCCAGCATCAGCTGCACGGTTTCCTCGGCAATCGGTCGCTGCGCAATCTCGTACAGCGCCTGCAACACCTCAAGGGCCTGCGCGGCCCGCACCTTAGTGCCGTCAATCTTGAACTGCTCGAAGCGGTGCGCAATCGTCACT
>JANPFZ010000054.1:0-2462 GCA_031423655.1 Polaromonas sp. | reverse complement strand
CGCGCCATCGAAATCGTCGAGCGTGCGCTGACCAAATTTGGCGCGCCGATTTATGTGCGCCATGAAATCGTTCACAACACTTATGTGGTCAATGACCTGAAGGAAAAGGGCGCGATCTTCATTGAAGAATTGTCTGACGTGCCGCCCGGCGCTACGCTGGTGTTTAGCGCACACGGCGTCAGCAAGGCGGTGCAGGAAGAAGCGGTGGCGCGCGGCTTCCAGATATTTGACGCGACCTGCCCGCTGGTGACCAAGGTGCACGTCGAAGTCGCCAAGCTGCACAAGGAAGGCTACGAATTCATCATGATTGGCCACAAGGGCCACCCGGAAGTCGAAGGCACGATGGGCCAGCTTGATAGCGGCATTCATCTGGTGGAAGACGTGGCTGATGTGGCGCGCATAGCGCCGCTGCAAACGACGCGGCTGGCGGTGGTGACGCAAACCACGCTGAGTGTGGACGACGCGGCCGAAATCAGCGCCGCCGTGAAAGCGCGGTTTCCCCTGGTGCGCGAACCCAAACAGCAAGACATCTGCTACGCCACGCAGAACCGGCAGGACGCGGTGAAGGTGCTGAGCCCGCAGGTTGATATTCTGATCGTGGTCGGCAGCCCGACGAGTTCCAACAGCAATCGCCTGCGCGAACTGGCCGCCAAGCTGGGCACCGAGGCTTATATGGTGGATGACGCCAGCGAGCTGAAGGAGTCGTGGTTTGAAGGAAAATTAAAGGTCGGTTTGACGGCCGGCGCGTCGGCGCCCGAGGTGCTGGTCAATCAGGTGATCGAGCGCATCAAGGCGCTGGGTGCGGTCTCGGTGCGCAAAATGCACGGGATTGAAGAGACCATCAAGTTCCCGTTGCCCAAGGGCCTGAAGCTTGATGCGCACGGACAGGCGCTGGGTGTGGGTGACAGTAACTTGCATCAAAGCCAGTGAATCGGTGAACCGCGAATGACTGAACGCTATCAAATAGAGAGCTGCTCACGCAAGTTCAATAGGGGCTACAGCCACTTTATCCGTAAAACACCGCTGTGGAAGCTGCCTGGCAGCGCGCTCGGTGTCGATTGTGCTGAAATCTGGCTCAAGCTCGAACAGTTGCAGACCGGCGGCAGCTTCAAGGCGCGCGGCATGCTCAACCGGCTGCTGTCCAACGCGATTCCTGACAGCGGCGTGATTGTGGCTTCAGGTGGTAATGCGGGCATCGCCACGGCGGCGGCGGCCAAAGAACTGGGCGTGCGCTGCGAGGTGTTTGTGCCCGAGGTGTCCAGCCCGGCCAAGCGCGCGCGGCTGGCGTCACTGGGTGCCACGGTGGTCGTCGGTGGTGCGGCTTATGCCGATGCGCTGCAAGCCTGCATCGTGCGCCAGCAGCAAACCGGCGCGCTGCTGACGCATGCCTACGACCAGCCCGAAGTGCTGCTAGGTGCCGGCACGCTGGCGCTGGAAATCGAGCAGCAGGGCGGCTTGCCTGATTCAGTGCTGGTCAGTGTCGGCGGTGGCGGCCTGATCGGCGGTGTAGCCAGCTGGTTCGAGCAGCGCACGAAGGTGGTCGCGCTGGAGCCTGAACTCGCGCCGACGCTGTTCAAGGCGCGACAGGCCGGTGAGCCAGTCGATGTGGCGGTCAGCGGCATCGCGGCCGATTCGCTCGGCGCCAAACGCATCGGCGGCCTGGCGTGGGTGGCGACGCAGGCGCATGTGCGCGAGTCGCTGCTGCTGACGGACGAATCGATTCGCGCGGCGCAGCTGTGGTTGTGGAAAGAACTGAAGCTGGCGGTTGAACCTGCGGCGGCTTTGCCGCTGGCTGCGCTGCACAGTGGCCGTTACGCACCGCGTGCGGATGAAAAAGTCTGCCTGATTATTTGCGGCGCCAATCTGGACCCGGCCTCGCTGGCTTGAAGCTTCACAAAATACAATCACCGCATGCTAGACATCAACCTTCTCCGCAAAGACCTGCCGTCGGCGATTGCCGCTCTTGAAAGCCGCAAAAGCCCGCAACATTTTTTGAATGTCGAAGCTTTCAAGGGTCTGGAGGCCGAGCGCAAGGCCCTGCAAATCAAGACGGAAGAACTACAAAATCAGCGCAATACGCTGTCGAGACAAATTGGCCAGCTAAAGGCAAAAGGCGAAGACGCCAGTGCCGTGATGGCACAGGTCAGCAGTTCGAAGCTTGAGCTTGAATCGTCAGCCGTAAGGCTCGGACAAATTCAGGCTGATCTTGAGGCGCTGCTGCTGGCGGTGCCGAATCTGCCGCATGCCAGCGTACCCGTGGGCGCAGGCGAAACCGGCAATGTCGAAGTGCGCAAATGGAGCCCGATTGAAGGTCCGGGCGGTGAGCCGCCGGCCTATGCGTTCGAAGTTAAAGACCATGTTGATCTGGGCCAGCCGCTGGGTCTTGATTTTGAACTCGGCACCAAGCTGGCCGGCTCGCGCTTCACGGTCATGAAAGGCCCGCTGGCGCGGCTGCATCGCGC
>JANPFZ010000053.1:0-1915 GCA_031423655.1 Polaromonas sp. | reverse complement strand
CGAGCCAACGATCCTGGTGCCGCCGTCAGCTTGAATGCTTCAGGCGGCGCCGATGTTGGGCACCAAAGCGCCCGCCGACTGCCCTGATTTTTGCGCCGCTGTGAACGCCAGCATGCGGTCAATCGGCGCCCGCGCACGCAGCCCCAGCGCCGGATCGATGTGGACTTCGTTCGTGCCCAGTTCCAGCACCTGCGCCAGCCCCGCCAGACCATTCATGGCCATCCACGGGCAGTGCGCACAGCTTTTGCAGCTGGCGCTGTTGCCTGCCGTGGGCGCTTCAATGAAGATTTTTCCGGGATTCAGGGTGCGCAGTTTGTGCATCATGCCGTTGTCGGTGGCGACGATAAATTCGCGTGCGTCCATCTCGCGCGCGGCGCGCAAAATGGCTGACGTGGAACCGACCGAATCGGCCAGCGCAATGACGTCAGCCGGTGATTCCGGATGCACCAGCACTTTCGCCAGCGGGTGCTCTTTTTTAAGGGCTTCCAGCTCGAAGGCCTTGAACTCGTCATGCACGATGCAGGCGCCGTTCCACAGCACCATGTCGGCCCCGGTCTCGCGCTGGATGTAGTTGCCCAGATGTTTGTCGGGCGCCCACAGAATTTTCTGCCCTTTTTCTTTCAAGGCTCGCACGATATCAACCGCGCAACTCGACGTAACCAGCCAGTCGGCGCGCGCTTTCACGGCGGCGCTGGTGTTGGCATAGACCACCACGGTGCGGTCGGGGTGTGCATCGCAAAATGCGCTGAAGGCAGCGGTGGGGCAGCCTAAATCTAGCGAGCAGGTGGCGTCCAGATCAGGCATCAGCACGCGCTTTTCAGGCGACAGAATTTTGGCCGTCTCGCCCATGAAGCGCACACCCGAAACCACCAGCGTCTGCGCCGCATGGTCGCGGCCAAAGCGCGCCATCTCCAGCGAGTCACTGACGATGCCGCCGGTTTCTTCAGCCAGGTCCTGCAGGTCCGGGTGTACGTAGTAGTGCGACACCATGACGGCGTTGCGCTCCTTGAGCAGGCGACGGATTTTGTCTTTGAGTTCGGCGCGTTGCTGCGGGCCGGGCTCAACCGGCACACGCGCCCAGGCGTGCTGGGTTTTGCACGCCGGCTGCTCGTATTCAACATCAATCAATGTGCTCATAGCCCGTTCCTTACAGCGCTTCAAACCGC
Source organism: Polaromonas sp. (assembly GCA_031423655.1). GTDB lineage: Bacteria > Pseudomonadota > Gammaproteobacteria > Burkholderiales > Burkholderiaceae_C > Polaromonas. Next base: position 749 of record JANPFZ010000053.1, on the reverse strand, counting down.
ATCGAAAAATCAATCGCCTTGACGTCCTTGGTCAGGCCTCCAATGGAAATGCGGTCAACGCCGATTTCTGCAAGGCTGCGCAAGCCTTCCAGCGTGACACCGCCCGAAATCTCCAGAATCGCCCGGCCCTGGTTGAGCCGCACCGCCTCGCGCAGCGTCGGCAAATCCATGTTGTCCAGCAGCACCATGCGCGCACCCGCGTCCAGCGCCTCGGCCAGCTGCGCCAGGGTTTCCACTTCGATCTCGACAAAATCAGCCTGGCTGGCCACAGCCGCCGCGCTTGCCAGCACCTGCGCAATCCCGCCGGCCGCAGCAATATGGTTTTCCTTGATCAGCACGGCGTCATACAGGCCAATGCGGTGATTGGTACCACCGCCCATGCGAACGGCATATTTTTGCGCCAACCGCAGGCCGGGCAGCGTCTTGCGGGTGTCCACAATCTGCGCCCGCGTACCCTGCACCTGCGCAACGTAACTCGCAGTTTTAGTCGCCACGGCGCTGAGCAGTTGCAGAAAATTGAGCGCTGTGCGTTCTGCGGTCAACAGCGCCTGCGCCCGGCCCTGCAGTTCGAGCACCACCTGGTCCGGCGCGCAGCGTTCGCCATCGCGGACGTGCCAGACCAGTCGCGCCGCCGGATCCAGTTGAAGCACGGTGGCCTCAACCCAGTCGCGGCCGCAGATCACTGCGGCTTCACGCGCCCGCACATGCGCCTGGGCGCGGCGCTGCGGATCAACCAGGCCGGCCGTCAG
>JANPFZ010000052.1:0-24780 GCA_031423655.1 Polaromonas sp. | reverse complement strand
TGTTCTTCTACGCCGGCCCGGGCGCACTGCGGCGCGCGCAACTGGCGAAGAAAATCCTGGAGGAGCGCTTTCGCATCGTCGGCCTGCAGGCTGAGGAATATCGCGTTGACTTTCTCGGCCTCAACGCAATTCACGGCGCGGCGACGCCGGCCGACGCGCCCGAGCCGTATGAAATCGCGGTGCGCGTGGCGGCCCGCACCGCGACGCGTGAAGAGGCGGTGAAGGTCGGGCGCGAAGTTGACGGCATGGCCGTTTCCGGCATCGCCCACACCGGCAAGCGCGTGCCGCACGCAGACCGCGCCCGCGAGGTCATCGGCGTGTGGTCGGCCCTGGTGCCTCGCGAGCAGGTGCCGGCGTCCATCAATTACTTTGAAAGCTGAGCATGAAAGTCCAACTTCAGCATGTGGCCCACGCCCGTTCCGGCGACAAGGGCGACACCTCGAACATTGCCGTCTTCGCCTACACGCCCGAGTTTTATCCGCTGCTCAAGGCACAACTGACAGCCGAGCGCTTCAAGGCGTTTTATGCCGGCGCGATCAAGGGCGAGGTGATTCGCTATGAGGTTGACAACCTTGACGCGATGAACTTCGTCTGCCATGGCGCGTTAGGCGGTGGCGTGTCGCGCAGCCTGTGCCTCGACAACTACGGCAAGGCATTGTCGGCGGCCATCCTGGCCTTCGAGATTGAGGTGCCCGAGGCTTTGCGTGAGCATTTGCGGGGCGCGCACCTGCTGGCTGCGGCTTGAGCCTGAACCACAGAAGACCTTATGACCCGCAAGAAACATACGATCCTGATCGCCGGAGCCAGTGGCGTAGTCGGCGCGGCGGCTGTCGAGCACTTCGCATCGCTGCCGGACTGGCAGGTGCTGGCACTGTCGCGACGGCCTACAAAACTGCCCGAGGGTGTGCGCCATGTAGCGCTCGACCTGAGCGATGCGGCCGCTTGCGTCGCCATGGCCCAGAGCCTGAAGGACGTGACACATCTGATGTTCGCCGCGCTCTATGAGCTGCCGGAGCTGGTAGCCGGCTGGCGCGACCCGAAGCAGATGGCGGTCAACGAGGCGATGCTGCGCAACCTGCTTGACGCCTTGCAGCCAGCCGCGAAGGGCCTGCGCCACATCACGCTGATGCAGGGCACCAAGGCCTATGGCGGCCATGTCGAGCCGGCGCCGGTTCCAGCCAAGGAACGTTCGCCGCGCCACCGGCACGACAACTTCTATTGGCTGCAGGAAGACCTGTTGCGCGAACGCCAGCCGCACGCGGCCTGGACCTTTACGGTGCTGCGCCCGCAAATCGTCTTCGGCTACGCGGTCGGAAGCCCGATGAACGTGGTTGGTGCGATCGGCGCCTACGCCGCGGTGCAGCGTGAACTGGGGGCAGCGCTGAGGTTTCCCGGCGGCGGGCGCTACATCAATGCCGCCAGCGACAGTCGGCTGATCGCGCGCGCTGCCGAGTTCGCCGGCACGCATGAGATTGCTGCCAACGAAACCTACAACGTGGTCAACGGTGACGCGCTGGTGTGGCACGACATCTGGGGCGGGATCGCACAACGTTTTGGCATGGACGTCGGCCCGGCCGATCCGCTGGAGCTGACAATGGCGATGCCGGCGCATGAAGCCACCTGGGCGCGCATCGTCGCGAAACACGGGCTGCGCTCGCTGAGCCTTGAACAAATGATCGGCAGCTCGTGGCAGTTCACCGACCGCTTGCTGGGCTCCGGGCTCAGTGATCCGGCTGACTCGGTGCTGAGCACCATCAAGCTGCGTCAGCACGGCTTTGCCGGCTGCGAAGACACCGAAGACTCGCTGCACTATTGGCTGGAACGTATGCAAGCCGAACGCCTGCTGCCACGCTGAGAGGGTGTGAATATTTCTACTGCGCAGGCCAATCTCGCATCTGCGGTCCTCACCGTACGCTTGTACGGCTCCGGTCCTCGATACGACCTTGACCCGCTCGCTACGAAATCTTCACGCCCTCTGAGTTCTGCGTCCATCTTTGGAGACATCGACATGAAATCGAATCGCCGATCCGTTGTCACAAGCCTGATGCCAGGCATGGCCGTGCTGGCCCTGACGCTGGCAGCCGCCTTGCCGGCCCTGGCCGAGTTTCCCGACCGCCCCATCAGGATCATCGTGCCTTACCCGCCGGGCGGCACCTCCGACTTGCTGGCGCGCGCGGTCGCGCCGCGCCTGGGCGAGCGACTGAAGCAGACGGTGGTGATCGAAAACCGCGCCGGCGCCGGCGGGGTCATCGGCTCGCAGGTGGTCGCCAAGTCGCCTGCCGACGGCTATACGCTGCTGCTCGGCACGATCGCGACGCACGGCATCCTGCCGGTGCTGCAAAAGCCGGCGCCGTATGACGCAGTGAAAGATTTCGCGCCGGTCACGCTGGTGGCGAGTACACCCAATGTTCTGATCGCCAACCCGTCGGCGCCGGTGCGCAACCTGGCCGAGCTGCTGGCACTGGCGCGCGCCAAGCCCGGCAGCGTCAATTTCGGTTCGACCAGCCTGGGCGGCTCGCCGCACATGAGTGGCGAGTTGTTGAAGACGATGGCGCAAGTTGACATCGTTCACGTGCCGTATAAGGGTGGCGGCCCGATGCTGATCGATCTGATGGGCGGGCAGATCCCGGTCGGCTTCGACAATCTTCCGTCGTCGATGAACCACATCCGTTCGGGCAAGATCCGCGCGCTGGCAGTGACCACGGCAAAGCGCTGGCCCGGCGCGCCCGAGATTCCGACCATGGCGGAAGCCGGTGTGCCAGGTTACGAAGCCTCGGCCTGGTTCGGGCTGCTGGCACCGGCCAGCACACCGAAGCCCATCGTCGAGCTGCTGCAGCGCCATGTCGCGGCCATCTTGCGCCAGCCCGAGGTCGAGAAGACCTTGCTCGAACAGTGCGCCGAGCCGGTTGGCAATACGCCCGACGAGTTCGCCAGGCTCATCGCGGCCGAGTTGCAGAAGTGGGACAAGGTGGTTGCGGCCACGGGTGTGAAGCTGGAGTGACTCTGGCCTCGCCCGCCGGCGGTTTAGCTCAACGGAGAAAGCAATGAAGAAACTTCACACGCTGATCGCAGGCCTGCTGGTCGCGACGGCGACGATCACCTCACAGGCACAAACTCCGGCCGCAACGCCGCCGTCTGCCTATCCGAACAAGCCGGTCAAGGTGGTCGTGCCCTACCCGCCAGGCGGCGCGACCGACATCGTCGCCCGGATCGTGTTTCAGCAGGTGTCAGAGTCGACAGGCCAGCAGTTCGTGATCGAGAACCGCGCCGGTGCCGGTGGCAATATCGGTGCCGAGGCCGTCGCACGCGCGCCTGCTGATGGCTACACGCTGCTCATCGCGACGACCGCCCATGCGATCAACATGTCCATGTTCAAGAGCCTCGGCTACGACGTGATCAAGGACTTCACACCCGTGACGCAGTTGACGCAGGGCCCGCTGGTGCTGGTGGTCACACCGGGCTTCCCGGCGAACAATGTGCGCGAGCTGATCGCGCTGGCCAAAGCCAGGCCCGACACGCTGAACTTTGCATCGTCGGGCAACGGGCAGTCCACGCACCTGTCGGCCGAGTTGTTCAACTCGATGGCGGGCATCAAACTGTCGCATGTACCGTACAAGGGCAGCTCACCGGCGCTGACCGACGTGATGGCGGGCCAGGTGCCACTGATGTTCGACACCATGTTGACGGCCATGCCCTTTGTCAAAGCCGGCAAGCTCAAGGCCCTGGCCGTGACCAGCCCGCAGCGCTCGCCGGCCGCCCCCGACGTGCCGACGATTGCCGAGTCCGGACTACCGGGCTACGAGGTCTTCGCATGGAACGGCCTGCTGGCGCCGGCCGGCACGCCGAAGGCCGTGATCGCGCAGCTGAGCGAAGAGCTGAAGAGGGCCATGCAGCTGCCGCAGGTCAAGGAAAAGTTCAGCGCGCAGGGTTTTGCCGCGTCGTGGAACACGCCAGAGCAGTTTGGCGGCTTCCTGCGCGGCGAAGTGGACAAGTGGGCCAAGACCGTGAAGGCGTCGGGAGCGACGCTGGACTGATCGCCACAAGGCCTGCGCCGCTGGTCCTTGAAGTTTTTCACTACGACCATCACGCCTGGCGCCAGCAATCAAGTAAGGCGGAGATAGCCGCTATGCCGATTCCTGGCTGCGCTGGCGGCAAACCATCAAGGCCGAGGTGGGCCCTGCCTAAAGGGTCCGCGACGAGGTGCAGCTGGGAAGTCGGGACGGTATAGACCTCAAAGCCTTTGCGCCGGCTTGGGCCCAACAACAAATTTTGATGCATTGCTGTCTTGAAAAGCCCCTTGAATGCCCCTATGATTAGCACTCGCAGTTATCGAGTGCTGATAAAGCGCTTCGAACCCGGACTGTCAGGCCCTTGCGTTCCGCAAGGCCTTTTTTGATTTCCCAACCATTGTTTATAACAAGGAGCTCCCATGAAACTTCGTCCCCTGCACGACCGCGTGATCGTCAAACGCGTGGAAAACGAAACCAAAACAGCCTCTGGCATCGTCATTCCTGACAGCGCCGCTGAAAAGCCTGATCAGGGCGAAATCCTGGCGGTTGGCCCGGGCAAGAAAAACGACAAAGGCGATATCAGCCCCGTGGGCGTGAAAGTCGGCGACCGCGTTTTGTTCGGCAAATACAGCGGCCAGACCGTCAAAGTTGACGGCGATGAGTTGCTGGTCATGAAAGAAGAAGACCTGTTTGCAGTGATTGAGAAGTAATTTTCTCCAGCAATCTTCCAGGTTTTTATCGCTACAAAATTCATAGCTGCTTGTGCACGAAATACGTGGGCCAGCAGCAATTTTCTATATCAATAACCCTTTTTAGGAGCCACTCATGGCAGCAAAAGACGTAATTTTCGGCGGCGAAGCCCGCGCACGCATGGTCGAGGGTGTCAACATCCTGGCCAACGCCGTCAAGGTAACCCTGGGCCCTAAAGGCCGCAACGTGGTGCTCGAGCGCTCGTTCGGCGCGCCCACCGTCACCAAAGACGGTGTTTCGGTCGCCAAAGAAATCGAACTGAAGGACAAGCTGCAGAACATGGGCGCGCAGATGGTCAAGGAAGTTGCTTCCAAGACTTCTGACATCGCTGGTGACGGCACCACCACCGCCACCGTGCTGGCCCAGGCCATCATTCGCGAAGGCATGAAATATGTCGCCGCCGGCATGAACCCGATGGACCTGAAGCGCGGTATCGACAAGGCTGTCACGGCGCTGGTCGAAGAGCTGAAAAAGGCTTCCAAAGCCACCACCACGTCGAAAGAAATCGCTCAGGTCGGCTCGATTTCGGCCAACTCTGACGAAACCATCGGCAAGATCATTGCCGATGCGATGGACAAAGTCGGCAAGGAAGGCGTGATCACCGTTGAAGACGGCAAATCGCTCGAAAGCGAACTCGACGTCGTCGAAGGCATGCAGTTTGACCGCGGCTACCTGAGCCCGTACTTCATCAACAGCCCCGAGAAGCAGTCCGCGATTCTGGAAAACCCGTTTGTACTGCTGTACGACAAGAAAATCAGCAACATCCGTGACCTGCTCCCAACGTTGGAACAAGTCGCCAAGGCTGGCCGTCCGCTGCTGATCATCTCTGAAGATGTCGAAGGCGAAGCCCTGGCCACGCTGGTGGTCAACACCCTGCGCGGCATTCTGAAAGTGGTGGCTGTCAAGGCGCCAGGCTTCGGCGACCGCCGCAAAGCCATGCTGGAAGACATCGCCTGCCTGACCGGCGGCAAAGTGATTGCTGAAGAAGTTGGCATGACGCTTGAAAAAGTGACGCTGGCTGACCTCGGCACCGCCAAGCGTGTCGAAGTGGGCAAGGAAAACACCATCATCATCGACGGCGCTGGCGAAGCCAAGGACATCGAGGCACGGGTTAAACAAGTGCGCGTTCAGATCGAAGAAGCGACCAGCGACTACGACCGTGAAAAACTGCAAGAGCGCGTGGCCAAGCTGGCCGGCGGTGTTGCCGTGATCAAGGTAGGTGCCGCCACCGAAGTCGAGATGAAAGAGAAAAAAGCCCGCGTTGAAGACGCCCTGCACGCAACCCGTGCTGCTGTCGAAGAAGGCATTGTTTCTGGCGGCGGCGTAGCGCTGCTGCGCGCCAAGCAGGCGGCTGGCGTCATCAAGGGTGACAACGCTGACCAGGACGCCGGCATCAAGCTGATCCTGCGCGCCATCGAAGAGCCGATTCGCATCATCGTGCAAAACGCCGGCGGCGAAGCCAGCGTGGTGGTGGCTGCGGTGCTGGCTGGCAAGGGTAACTTCGGCTTCAACGCCGCCAACGACACCTACGGCGACATGATCGAAATGGGTATTCTGGACCCCACGAAAGTGACCCGCACGGCGCTGCAAAACGCAGCCTCTGTCGCCAGCTTGATGCTGACGACCGAAGCCATGATTGCTGAAGCACCAAAAGACGAAGCTGCTGGCGGCGGCATGGGTGCTGGTGGCGGCATGGGCGGCATGGGCGGCATGGGCGGCATGGACATGTAAGGTCAGGCTGAGTCAGACGGGTTCTGACTCCCCAGCCCAAAAGGGCCGCAGCGTGAAAGCCCTGCGGCCCTTTTTTTGTCCTTCAAAAAGATTCAGGCAGAAGCAGCGTTGTATTTAACAGCGCCTTCAGCCGTCGGCTGCGCCCACCAGTACATCAGCAAAAAGTAGCCGATGCCGGTCAGCATGATGAGCTGCCACCAGCCGGTTTTGCCGATGTCGTGCAGGCGACGGGCGCCTACTGCCAGACCGGGCAGCAGCAGGGCCAGAGCGACAACGCCGTTGAGCCAGTCACCGATCATTGACGCGCCCAGCGAAGCCAGCACCTGGAACAGAAAAAACCACCAGAACTCGGGACGTGAGGCGCGGCCTGAAAAGTTGGCGTAGCTGGAAAGGCAGGCCGCAATGGCTTGGCTGAAGGTCATGCGCAGAGTACTTTTTTAACCGTGTAATAGAGCGAATTCACTGCGCAATGATACCCATGATCAACGTACGTTGCTATTTAATTAATAGCTTCTTGCGCACGTTTTATTTGAGCTAGCGGCCTATTTGGCATAAATTTTCTGCAAAAGACCGGCGCTTGAGCCGTCCAGCCCGGCCGCATCGCCCGTGCCCAGGCGCGCTTCCATCTCTTTCGCCAGCACCTTGCCCAGCTCAACGCCCCACTGGTCAAAACTGTTGATGCCCCACAGCGAGCCGCTGACAAAAACCCGGTGCTCGTGCAGCGCGATCAGGGCGCCCAGGCTGGCGGGTGTCAGCTCGTCGAGTAGAAAGAATGTGCTGGGCCGATTGCCGTGAAAGTTTTTATGGCCGCCCGCATCTCCCTTTCCCCTCATCAGCGCCTGCGCCTGGGCCAGCGCGTTGGCCAGCAGTTGAGTGTGATGACCTGGCAGGCTCTTCGCGGCTTTTTTGACCGCCACAAATTCCACCGGAACCACGCTGGTGCCCTGGTGCAGCATCTGAAAATACGCGTGCTGGCCGTTGGTGCCGGGCTCACCCCACAGCACCGGCGAGGTGTCAAACGGAAGCAACTCGCCGCTGGCATCGACACGCTTGCCGTTACTTTCCATCTCCAGCTGCTGCAAAAAGGCTGGCAGGCGGCGCAGCGGGCTGCTGTAGGGGGCTATGCAGCGACTGGCGAAGCCGTGGAAGTTGCGGTACCAAACGTCGAGTAGGCCGAGGCGTATCGGCAGGTTTTGCGCCAGCGGCGCGGTGCGGAAATGTTCATCCATCGCGTTCGCGCCGGCTAGCAGGTCACGGAAACCGGCCGCACCGATGGCAATGGCTACTGGCAAGCCGATGGCTGACCAGAGAGAAAACCGGCCGCCGACCCAGTCCCAGAAACCGAAGGTGGTCTGGATACCGAAGGCATTCGCCGCCGCGACGTTGGTGGTAAGCGCCGCAAAATGCTGGCTGATATCCAGGCCGCCCTCCGCTTCAAACCATGCCTTGGCCGAGTGGGCGTTGGTCATGGTCTCGGTGGTGGTAAAGGTTTTGGACGCGATAAGAAACAGCGTGCTCTCGGGCCGGCACTGCGCCAGCACCGCGGCGAGTTCCTGGCCATCGACATTGGAGACGAAATGTACGCGCTTGGCCAGCGTGGCAAATTCCGCCAGTGCCAGGGTCACCATTTGCGGCCCCAGGTCCGAGCCGCCGATACCAATGTTGACGATATCGGTGATGGCATCATCCGCGCGCACCTGCTCTGCGTAGGCGAGCATGGCGCGGCGTGTTTCCTCCACTTTGCGCAATTCGTCTGCTATGTTTTTAGTAGCTTCTTGCGCAGGTTCATACTGGGCTGGAACCGGTTTTCTCAATAAAAAATGCATCACGGCGCGGTTTTCGGTGCGATTGATGGCCTCGCCGGCAAACAGGGCGTTGCGGTGCTGCTCGACGCCGCATTGGCGCGCCAACTCCAGCAGCACATCCTGCACGCCGGCGTCGATCAGGTTTTTCGACAGATCGGCAAAAACGTGCGGCGCCTGCTGGCTGAAGGCGGCAAATCGCTGCGAATCTGCGGCGAAAGCAGTGCGCAGGTCGAAATTTTTACCGCGCTGATCAAAGCTGCGTTGCAACTGTGCCCAGGCTGGCGCGCGGTCACAGCGAACCCTGCTGACCTTCATGGACATGGTGATGGTCATGCCGCCTCCATCAGTTGCTCCAGCTTCACGGCGTCAAGCGCAAAGGCGCGTATGCCTTCGGCCAGCTTGTCGGTCGCCATGGCGTCGTGATTGAGCGCGTAGCGAAAGCCCGCCTCATCAAAGTTCACGGCAGGCAGGTCGAGCGCCTTCGCCGCATCGGCGCTTAGCGCGCGCGGCACAGGCGCGTTGCTGGCTGCCAGCGCGGCCAGCAACTCAGGGCTGATAGTCAGCAGGTCACAGCCTGCCAGCGCGGTGATCTGGCCGACGTTGCGAAAACTCGCGCCCATGACTTCGGTGGCAACGCCAAAGTGCTTGTAGTAGTTGAAGATTTCGCGCACCGACTGCACGCCGGGATCGTTGGCACCGGCTTTGTCGGCTTCGACCCATGCGGGGCCCGCCGACTTTTTGTACCAATCGTAAATACGGCCGACGAACGGTGAAATAAGCTGCACATGCGCCTTGCCGCAGGCTACGGCTTGGCAGAACGAAAACAGCAGCGTCAGGTTGGTGTGAATGCCGCGCTGCTCCAGCTTTTCAGCCGCCTTGATGCCTTCCCAGGTGGCGGCGACCTTGATCAGCACACGGTCGATGTGAATGCCTTCGGCCTGGTACAGCTCGATGAGGCGCTCGCCACGGGTGACGGTGGCGTTCGTGTCGAAGCTCAGGCGCGCATCGACTTCGGTAGAGACCCGGCCGGGAATCAGCGACAAAATTTCACAGCCGAAACGCACCAGCAGGCGGTCCATCGTTTCGTCCATGGCGCGGCTCCTGAAGCGGGCCATCGTGTCGGCAAGGAGCGGCTGGTAGTCGGATTTTTGCACCGCCTTCAAAATCAGCGACGGGTTGGTAGTGGCGTCTTGCGGCTTGAACTGTGCAAGCTGCTTGAAGTCGCCGCTGTCGGCCACCACAGTGGTGAATTTTTTCAGGGCGTCCAGTTGGTTCATGCTTGAAAGTGTAGGTGAGATGCCTGCCAGCACCTGTAGGAAAGGCCCGTCGTTGAGTTACCATTATTGCCGCAATATCTGAAACTAAGTTACCAACCGGTTTCAGCGTTTTTTGTCGAAAACCATGAATGAGTGCTTTTTCCATGTCCTTTGATCTTGTACTTTTTGGCGGCACCGGCGACCTGGTGTGGCGCAAAATCATGCCGGCGCTGTTTCAGGCCTTTCGCCACGGCTCGCTCCCCGCCGGTGGCCGCATCATCGGGATTGCGCGTGAGCACCATAGCGACGAGCAGTACCGCGCGCTCATCCAATCGCGCTTTGACCATGTAGACCTGGCCAAACGGCCAAGTGAGGAGGAATTCTCGCGTTTTGCCGCACTGCTCAGTTACCTGCGCATGGATCTGTCTGACCCGGCCGACTACGCCGCGCTGGCCGACAAACTCGGCCAGCGCCCCGCCGACGTGGTGGTGATGTATGTGGCCACCGCGCCCAGCCTGTTCACCACCGTGTGCGAGCAGATCGCCGCAGCCGGGCTGAATGGCCCGCAAACCCGCGTGGTGCTGGAAAAGCCGCTGGGCCATGATCTGGCCTCGAACCGCGACATCAACCAGACGGTACGCAACGTGTTAGCCGAGCAGCAGATCTTCCGCATCGACCACTATCTGGGCAAGCCGTCGGTACAAAACCTGTTTGCGTTGCGCTTTGGCAATGCGCTGTTCGAGCCGGTCTGGAACCGCGACATGATCGCCAACATCCAGATCACGATTGCCGAAGACCTGGGCGTTGAAAAGCGCGGTGCGTTTTACGACAGCACCGGCGCGCTGCGCGACATGGTGCAAAACCATGCGCTGCAATTGCTGTGCGCGGTGGCCATGGAGCCGCCGATCAACGCCGGCGCTGACGCGATTCGCGACGAAAAGCTCAAGGTGTTGCGCTCGCTGAAACCCTGGACGCCTCAAAGCCTGAGCCAGCACGTCATTCGCGGCCAATATGCGGCTGGCACCATCGAAGGCCAGGCGGTGCCAGGCTATCGCAGCGAATCGGGCGTTAATTCGCAAAGCAACACCGAAACCTTTGTTGCCCTGCGCACCGAAATTGCGAACTGGCGCTGGGCCGGCGTGCCGTTTTACATCCGCACCGGCAAGCGCCTGGCCGGACGCGACGCGCACATCGAAGTTAACTTTCGGCCCGCTGCGCATGCGATTTATCCGTCGCCGCTCGCCAATGCCAGCACGGCAAACCGGCTGGTCATCAACCTGCAGCCCAAAGACGGACTGGAACTGCACTTGCTGGCCCAGGGCGCCGACCAGCGCAACGGCAAGGGCACGCCGACGCTGGCGCCGGTGCAGCTCGATCTGGACTTCGACAAGCGCTTTGGCTCCGAGCGCGTCGGCGCGTACGAGCGGCTCTTGCTCGACGTGCTTGCCGGCCGGCTTAACCTGTTTGTGCGCAGCGACGAACAGGAAGAAGCCTGGCGCTGGGTCGAACCCATCATGGACGCCTGGACTAGCGACGCCGCCGGGCCGCGCCTGTACCCGGCGGGCACCTGGGGGCCGAGCGCGGCGAGCGGGATGATTGCGCGCGATGGGTATTGCTGGAGCGAGGAATGTTGATGTGGCCCCCACGGTCGCTCGCTTCGCGTAGCTCCCTGCCCCCCGAGGGGGCCGCTGCGCCTGCGGTCTGGCAAAGCCAGTCCCGCGGCCCCTGCTTGAATATGTCGCCCCCACGGTCGCTCGCTTCGCGTAGTTCCCTGCCCCCCGAGGGGGCCGCTGCGCCTGCGGTCTGGCGGAGCCAGTCCCGCGGCCCCTGCTGGCTGGGAAAGACGCCCCCTTTGATCGCCACCTGTCGCACTCGAGGCCTGTCGTCCCCCGCTTTCCTCCCTCTCCCTCTGGGAGAGGGCTGGGGTGAGGGCTCCCCTTGCCTGCTTCTTCGCGCACCCCGCCCCCATCCCAACCTTCCCCCAGCGCGGGAAGGTGTCTGTAAAAACCGCAGAAGCGCTCCAGATGCTTGACCGTATCAGGGCCTCCCTTTCTTCTCTGGCACCTGCCGAACAACGCGTCGGCAAGCTGGTGCTGTCCGATCCGCGCGCCTTTGCCAATCTGCCAATCACCGAACTCGGCCTGCGCTCGCAGGTCAGCAAACCGACAGTGGTGCGGTTTTGCCGCAGCATGGGCTATGACGGGCTGAGTGATTTCAAGCTCAAGCTGGCCGGCAGCGTGAGCGAGGGCGTGCCCTTCATTCACCGCAGTGTCGATGCCGACGACAAGACCGCCGACGTGATGGTCAAGGTGATTGACAACACGGTGGCGGCATTCCTTAAATACCGCAACGACGCCAGCTCGGTGGCCATCGAAAAAGCGGCTGACGCCTTGCTGGCCACCTACCACGCCGGCAAGCGAATTGAGTTTTTCGGTGTCGGCAATTCAGGCATAGTGGCCCAGGACGCGCAGCACAAATTTTTCCGGCTCGGCATCACCAGCATTGCCTACAGCGACGGTCACATGCAGGTGATGAGCGCGTCACTACTGGGGCCGGGCGACTGCGTGGTCGTCATCTCGAACTCGGGCCGCACGCGCGACCTGATGGATGCGTGCGACATTGCCCGAAAAAACGGCGCCACTACCCTCGTGATCACGGTCACAGGATCGCCGTTGGCAGCTGCGGGCCACATTCATCTGGCTGCCGACCACCCGGAAGGCTACGACCGCTACAGCCCAATGGTGTCGCGCCTGATGCACCTGATGATCATCGACATTTTGGCCACCTGCGTGGCGCTACGCATCGGCCCCAAACTGCAGCCGCTGCTCAAAGAGATGAAGAACAATCTGCGCAGCAAGCGCTACACCTGAGCTTTGAACCGCAGTTTAGGCTCTGTTTCAAGCAAAAATCTCCTTTAACCCAGGCGGAACTTGCGCAAGTAGCTATTACTTTTATAGCGTCATCACGCTGCAAAAATATAATCAGACCAGCGGCAATGATTGCTCGACGATGCCGGCAAACAGGGCCGACCCGAGCGGCAGCACGCTGTCGTTGAAGTCATAGCAGCTGTTGTGCAGGAAGCGGCTGCCTGTACCGACGACATCGCCAACGCCGGCGCCCTTGCCGTCTGGAATCTGTTCGCCCTGCCCTAGCCGCAGATACGCGCCAGGTTTGACCTTGAGCATGAAGGAAAAGTCTTCCGCTCCCATGCTGGGCTCCAGGTCGCGCACCACGTTGTGCGGCCCGACCAGCTGGTCAGCCACGGCGGCCGCCACGGCAAATTCTGCCGGTGAATTAATGGTGGCCGGGTAGATGCGTTCGTACTTCACGGCGGCCGTCGCACCGAAGCCCTGCGCAACGGCCGCGCACAGCTCGCGCAGACGCCGCTCAACCATGTCCTGTACGGCGGGCTTGAAGGTGCGTACTGTGCCGACCAGCGTGGCCGTGTCCGGCACTACGCTCATCGCACCCAGATCGCCCGCTTGAACTGCGCAAATGCTGATGACGGCGCTGTCCATGGCCTTGACATTGCGCGACACGATGCTTTGCACCGCCGTGATGATGTGCGCAGCGGCCAGCACGGGGTCTACGGTGAGGTAGGCATGCGCGCCGTGTCCACCCTTGCCCGTGATGGTGATGGTGATGCGATCTGCCGCCGCCATCATCGGCCCGGCGTTCAGGCCAATGGTGCCGGGCTGCATCGCGGGCCAGTTGTGCATGGCATAGATAGCCTGTACCGGAAAGCGCTCGAACAAGCCGTTTTGGATCATGGCCTGCGCTCCGCCCCGGCCTTCTTCGGCGGGCTGGAACACCAGCACGGCGCTGCCAGCAAAGTTCCGCGTTTCGGCCAGATAGCGCGCCGCGCCCACCAGCATGGTGGTGTGGCCGTCGTGACCGCAGCCGTGCATCACGCCGGGCCGGGCAGACTTCCAGCCGAAGACGTTGTGTTCGGTCATGGTCAGAGCATCCATGTCGGCACGCAGACCCACCATAGCCTGAACCGCGGCACTACCGTTTGTTTTGCGGGTTTGATTCCCCTTGATGACACCAACCACGCCGGTCTTGCCTATGCCGGTGTGTACTTCATCGACACCACACAGCTTGAGCGACTCGGCCACGCGGCCCGATGTGTAGATTTCTTCAAAACCCAGTTCCGGGTGCGCATGCAGGTCGCGACGGAAGGCGGTGAGTTCGGGGTGAAACTGGGCGATGTGTGCGAAAGCCCGGCCGCTGGCGCGCAGCAGCGGCGAACGGTCCAGCGCCAATGCGTTGGGATTAACTGCGGGCGGATTTGCTGTCTTGGCGCTAATCAAGTTGGAGGCAGGGGTGTCAGAAACGCGCATTTCGTTGTATCCGTAGGGGAACAAAACCAGAGGCTAGAGCGATTCCGTGAAGCATCGGTATTGGTGATGTTGAGGGGGTGTAAATTCCGCGAGCTTTGAATGCAGTCTTCGTGTCAGATACATGGGTAAAACGTGAACGGCGATGTGCGTTGAAACTCTTGAATTGTTCAAGGCTTCGGATCAGCGTCGCCAGTAGGCGGCGTTGTGGCAACCAAGGCAGAAGAAGCTGCAGCAGAACGCGGTTTTGCCCACAACTTGATCGGGCCATACCAGGCAAGCGTCTGGCCGCGCGTGTTGTCGGTGTCGGTCATGATGCCAATGCCCACCAACGCGCCCGGTGCCTCGCCGAAAGCCGTTTCAAAGTCAGCCTTGATGTCGCGCTCGTAGTCCAGCCAGCGGCCCAGATGCTGCGGGCCAGACTCAAGCACCAGCTTGCGAATTCGATCCGTGCGTTTGCTCACAATGACGCTGCCCGGAGCACCGTCGGTTCCCCACACGTACATCAGCGTTGCGTAGGGAAGCGGCTCTCCAGTCAACGTCAGTGCCAGCTCAGACAGCATGGCGTTTTTGGCTGAGAGCTTCGAGCGGTCGCCCTCGAACGCGAGTACCAGCCGCACCGGCGAATCAGAGGTGTCAGGCTGCATCAAATCGGCCGTCGCGATCAGCGCAGGCACTTTCCACGAAAAAGAGACCATGCCCAGATCGGCAGCCTCAAGGCGCAGCGTTTCACGCAACATGCTCGCCGCGGCGCTGGATTCGCTGCGTACCGCGTGGCGGCCCTCATGCAGGGTGGCGTGGTAATCGGTTTGTTTCTTGCCGGGAAAGGCGCGGTGCTGCCAGGTCGCGGAGCGATCCTTGGCTTGCAAGGCAGAGA
Source organism: Polaromonas sp. (assembly GCA_031423655.1). Taxonomy (GTDB): domain Bacteria; phylum Pseudomonadota; class Gammaproteobacteria; order Burkholderiales; family Burkholderiaceae_C; genus Polaromonas. The sequence continues at coordinate 10,011 of JANPFZ010000052.1, read as the reverse complement.
TCCAGGTCACATCGGGTACAGCTTGCGCACGCGCAGTCCGCTCCGGGTCAAGCGTCGTACAGGCGCTGGCGAGGCAAAGCAGCCATGCTGCCGCAAAACCCTTAGTCGTTAGTGAGGAGATGGTCATACCGGATTTCGTTATTTCGCGCCGCGAAGTACACGAAGGCGCTATCGCGCCGCTCGCAAAAAAAACCCCACCGTGTTGCCACGATGGGGTTTTGGTTCTTTTCAAACTAGCTCACGCTAGCTGGGAAATTAGAACCTGTGCTGAACGCCAACCGCGGCGGTCTGGGTTTTGCCAATGACGCTACCGCTACCATTGGCAGCGACTGCTGCTGCGAGCTTGTCGTAAGCCTTGGTGCTCTGGAAGCCGGTGTACAGGAAGGTACGCTTGCTCAAAGCGTACGTTGCTTGCACGCCAACGCCGGAGCTCTTGCCCAGGGTGTCACCCTTGGACTGCGCAACGCCAGCGCTGATGACTGCTGCACCCACGGGCACCGAAACGCTCAGGTTGATTTCTTTCTGGGCTTTGAATTCGCCACCACCGAGAACCGCAGGCGCTGCAACGTCTTTGAACTTGGCACGGTTGAAGCCAGCGCCAATTTTCGCCACGCCGAGGTCATAGGCCACGCTTAACAACGCATTTTCAAGGGCTGGCTTGAGGGTAGCGGTGCGGGTAGCGCCTTCCGACTGATAGCCGCCAGAAACCAGCAGCGGGCCGTTCGCGTACTTCAGGTATGCAGAAGCGCTGCTGCTTTGACCAATCGCTGCGGTCTTGTCTTCACCCATTGCATACATCAACGAGCCGCTAAAGCCGCTGAAGTCTGGACTGATGTATTTGACGCTGTTGTTAAAGCGCGTGCCGAAACCAATCCATGACGTGTTTCGGCCGAGGAAGGTGGCTGCGTTTCCAGCGTTAGCAAGTACCCCGCCAGCTTGCGCTGTGGTAGGTCCGTTGTTAGTCTGCGATGGATCGAAAATCGACTGGAGCATCATGGCATTGTCTATCGACACGTCGTCATAAGGACTAGAGTTGCGACCCAGCGTGACGGTACCGAACCCGCCGGTCAAGCCGACGTTGGCACGCCGACCGAACAACAGACCGCCTTGAGCGGAAGCACCTGTATCGGCGTTGAAACCGCTTTCTAGATTGGCAATGGCAGCCATGCCGCCGCCGAGATCTTCACGAATGCGCATGCCCCAACGCGAGCCATTGAAACCGGCTGGATCAATTTTGGTTTGTTTCAGGTTGGTTACTTGACCGAAAGATGTAGGAGTACCAGCAGTTGTAGCGGTATTGGTCTTGATCTGACCAGCCCAAACGTCCACCAGACCGTACAACGTAACGGAAGATTGTGCGTGTGCAACACTGGCCATTGCGCCGAGCGCTGCCAAAGCAATAAGAGTCTTTTTCATTTAAGGGTTTCTCCAAGGTTAAACATAGGGCTCCGGCTAGAAGATCAAACACCCGCTTTGCGCAGTTTTTTGACTCCCCCGAAGCTCGGGCCAACCCCCTTTCGGGAAGTTGCAGCTATTGCACCAGACTGGCCTATGATTCGCAAAGAAATGCCCAAAAAAGAGCCTGAAAAACCGCTAGGTGTTGCATGCATCCAACGCCCCTTACCCAACTGTTGGAGATGAACAACGCAAACTGTGTATCAAAGTCTGCGACAGCTTTCACGCTGCATGATATTTGCTAACCGCGGGTTTTATATCCCTGCAAACGTGACAAAGCCGCCTTCAGGGGTTTCCCAAAAGCGGCCTTTACTACCAATTAGCTCTCTGGCTTCACGCCAGACGCCACTTAGAACTGGTGCTGAACGCCTGCGGCGAACACGTCGGTTTTAATTTCCCGGGAGCCAGTACCCTTGTTTTTGGCCAGTAACAAACCGGTGTAGAAGAAGGTGCGCTTGGAAAGCGCGTACTTCGCAGCAATGCCAAAGCCGGTGCTTTTTACTTCACCGCCACTTGCAAGCGTCAACTTGCCGCCTGCAACGCCAGTAGACAACGTCAGAGCACTGCCAAGCGGCACATCTACACCCACCTGAAATTCCCGTGACTTGTTAAAAGCAACCGTAGTGGCAGGGGCAACCGGGAACAAAATAGTCGTCCCGTTTTTGACCTGACCAAATGCTGCCCGAAGCTTCACCACACTCAAATCATACGAAGCGTTTAACTGCGTGAACTTGACATTGGCTGCGGCGCCATTGGCTTTTTCTTGTTGATGCGACAAGGCAACATCGACCGGGCCACCGGCATAGCGAGCGTTCATGCTGATGATTCGGCCAGCGTCGGTGTTTGGAGGCGTACCGGTTGGTCCCGTCTTGTTCTCGCCAAAGCTGTATGACAAGGCAGCGCTGAAACCACTGATGGTCGGCGTTGTGTAGTAAATCGAATTGCCCGGATTGGCGTTGTAGTTGTTGCTGGCCCAAACGTTGGCATTCGCTGGCGCAAAAATCTCGTTGAACGCACCGGCACCCAAACCTTTGACCTCGTCATACGGCGAGTACATTCTGCCCAGCTTGAGAGCGCCAAAACCGCCGGACAAGCCAACCCACGACTGGCGTGAGAAAACAGAGCTCTTTCCATCCGAAGAAGTGTCGCCAGCGCCAGTGCTGAGGTCAAAGCCGCTTTCCAGCTGGAAGTTGGCTTTCAGGCCGCCGCCCAGATCTTCACCGCCCGTCAGGCCAAAACGGCTGCTACCGAAACCGCCGCTGTTGATAACGTTTTGACGGAGGGAAGTAGAAGCGCCAGGAGCGGTCCTCTTGGTATTGATGCTGCCCACATAGGCGTCAGCCAAGCCATACAGGGTAACTGACGATTGTGCAGAGGCAACGCCTGCGGCCGATAGAACCGCCAAAGCGACAAGAGTTTTTTTCATTTAAGGATGTCTCCAAAGTTAAACATGGTGCCCCGCGCGTTCGGCACGGGATAACTCCCACCCGGAAGTTGCTGTATTGCACCAGACGAGAACGGTTCTGCTTGTACTTTCGTGACGAAACCATGAAAAAAACCTGATTGTGTTGTCTATATCCATCATCTGAACCAGTTACAAGGCAGGTACATCACCCTATCGTGTGATTTTGCACAGCGGCCTGATTAAAAATGTAATGCCGGTCGTGGGAATGACTGGTTTCGCCACAAGAAAGAAAAAACCGCTCCCAAGTTTCCCCAAGAGCGGCTTGACGCAAAAACTCGAGCTCTGGCTTCATGCCAGAGTCGAACCAGCTTTAGAACTTGTGCTGAACGCCGACTGCGAAGGTGTCGGTTTTGATTTCATTGCTAGCGTTAACTTCGTTCTTGGCGAACTGCAGGCCGGTGTACAAGAAAGTACGCTTGGACAACGCGTACTTGGCAGCCAAGCCAAAAGCAGTACCAGTGGTTTTCCCGCCGCCAGTGACATCAATTTTTGCGCGTGCAACGCCAGCAGAGACAGTCAGCGCATTACCCAGTGGAACGTCCACGCCGACTTGATATTCCTTCGACTTGTCCGCGCCGCCAACGTTTTTGACCTGGCCGTAGGCAGCAAGTAGTTTTGCCACTCCAAAGTCATAGGAAGCGTTGAGCTGGGTGAACTTGCCAGTGGTCGCGGCACCATCGGCCTCTTGGCGCTGATGGGACAAAGCTACCGCCACGGGTCCACCTGCATATTGAATATTGGCACTGATAATTTTGCCGGCATCAATAGTTGCAGTTTTATTTTCGCCAAAGCTATACATGGCTGCGGCGCTGATTCCGCCAAAGCTTGGTGTCGAGTAATAAATAGAGTTACCTGGACGATCCTGGTACGTGTTGCTTAGCCACACAGCGTTCGCCGGGGTGAAAATGTTGGCATCAAACGCGCCGCCGCCGAGACCCTTGACTTCGTCGTAAGGTGTCCACATTTTGCCAAGCTTGACTTCACCGAAGCCACCCGAAAGACCCACCCAAGACTGACGGCCAAAGATGGCGTTGGATACAACAGCGGTCCGCGCGTTGGCCGGGCCGGTGAAGTTGTAAGGGCTGACATAGTTATTAGCAGCACCCGTAGAGATGTCAAAACCGCCTTCAAGGACGAAATTAGCCTTCAAACCACCGCCTAAATCTTCGGACCCCTTCATGCCAAAGCGGCTGGTATTGAAACCACCGCTGTTAACAACAGTCTGGCGCAGCGAAGTCGACAAACCACCAACCGTGGACTTGACCTTAGTGCTGCCAAAATAAACGTCAGCCAAACCGTACAAGGTCACGGTGGACTGTGCCGAAACAACGCCGGATGCGGCGAGCACAGCCATAGCGATCAAACTTTTTTTCATAGAAAACTCCAAAAGGTAAATAAAATTGCTTACAAAATTTGCTTGAGGGCTATCTGGTAAACCCTGAGAAGATTTAATCAAATAGTCACATTTTCCGCAAAGTCTTTTTGGTGATGGCGCAAATTAGCTGCTTTTTTGTAGGCACCGGGCAACAACTTTTCGCTCAGTCGTTGTTCCGTAAGACCACTCCTACATGGGAAACCATTCGCCTGATCCATAAAAATATGGCGGCAATGGCAATCTGAAAAATGTGCGAATTCTTACGAACCGCTCCCCAGCACTTGGTGATCTGAAATTGTCTACGTCCTGTCCTCGAGCTGGCACCCCGGCAGCGACAGCACCCAATCTAGCGGCACATCGACGCTGAATGGGAATTCGTTAGCCTTGCCACCGCCAACTTTCAGGTGGCAACTCAAAAAAGATGAAATTCCCTTTTGTCTCAGTCAACAAGATTTGGCAAGGAGCGTGGTTTGCGCGATATCTTTGGTGCTTGCCAACCGAGGCAAAAAAAAATGTCTCCCACGCACAACAACAGCAAAAATAACCGCCCGGCGTGCCTCAAAAATAGCTTCTAGCGCGGACGGTAAAAAACAGGGAAAGTTACTCAGCCTTGCGCACGCATCTAGGGGAGAAATCCAAAAATTACACTGTTCTGACACACAGGTTTCACTGTTGTGTGTCCGTACGGACCAAGGGTTTCCCCGCGTCACGCAGGTGACGCGCCGGTAAAAACCACGCTTTACGTGCGTTTGCATAAACAGTAATCTCGAATCTATCAATCCCCCCGAGCGCGCTGTTTTTGGCGCCAAAGATTGACCATTTCCCTCACCTAAAAACCCTTGGATTCTTCATGAAAAAATTGACTCTGATTGCTGCGGCAACCATGGGGCTGTTGTCCGCCACAGCCGTTATGGCGCAAAGCACCGTGACCCTTTACGGCCTGGTCGATGGCGGTTACAACCGCGTCTCCGGCCTGCGCCAAGGCACTATCAACACCATCGCCAGCGGCATCATGGAAGGCTCGCGCTTTGGCTTTCGCGGCACGGAAGATCTTGGCAGCGGCTACAAGGCTATTTTTGTTCTTGAGAACCGCTTTGAAGTGGATACGGGTTCGATGTCGAATCGGCCAAATTCGGGCACGCAGGTGCCTGATCGCGTGAATGCAAGTGTTCTGTCGACCTTGGCTGCCAATGGAATTCCAGGCGCAACGCCACTCGGTGGTGGCGCCACGGTTGCGTCCGCAGTCGCTGGCCTCAGCACCGGCCTGGCGGGAGCCGCATTTGGCGTGAACCTGGCCAACAACCTGTTTGATCGCCAGTCCTACGTTGGCCTGATCACACCTGTCGGGGCCGTAACAGCGGGTCGTCAATACACGCCGGGTTACCTGCTTCAAGCCAATTTCGACGCGTCGCAGACCCAGTCCAGCCTGGCTGCCGGCGCGGTCGCCAGCCTGCCCGCCGCTTTCGACATTCGTTTGAGCAATACGATTCAGTACGCCATTCAGGCCAGCGGGGTTACCGCAGCACTGATGTACGGCGCTGGCGAAGTGGCTGGTAACAGCTCCGCCGGGCGTTTCCTCGGCGGTATGGTGCAGTACAAGACGCCGCTGTTCGGCGTGGGTGTCGGTTACAACACCAAGAAAAACGAACGTGGCGAGAAATCGCTGACCAATGCGGTTGTTGGTGCAAACGTCACCATCGGCCCGGGCGCCCTGTATGGCCTGGTTGCCACAATCAAAGACGAAAATCCGTCCGGCCTGTCGCCGCTTTTCGCCAATAACCCGGTCGGGCCGGTGTTGACGCCGCAATTTCAGAACGCGTACAACGTGGCATTCCGCCAGGATGCACGGCTGTATCACATCGGCTACAAGTTCACCATCGGCGCGCACACGATCGTCACCGCGTTCAACCGCCTGGATGATCGCCGCGCTGTCAATGCTGACACCGATTCATATGGCGCAACCTACAGCTATGCCCTGTCCAAGCGCACCGACCTGAACGCCGTGTTGACTCGTTTCAACAACAAGGGCGCGGGCCAGGTCGCACCGGGCGGCAATGGCTTCCTTGGTGGCGTGACTTCGGCTGCGGGTGTGGATTCGACCAACATTGCGCTGGGTATTCGCCACCGCTTCTAAATGGCTCCGTGAAGGTCGGCTTTGCCGATCTTCCATGACTTCATCAAGCCCCCGAACGCACGGCGTCCGGGGGCTTTTTTCATGGGTAAGTGATATCGCAACGCATTGGCGCTACCATGAATGCAGAGTTGAAAACCTTGTAAAAAAACCGGGTTTTCTCGAGCTTTTTGCCAACGTTTTGCCGGAGCCCACCATGACACCCGCACTCGACACCGCCCTGAACGCCGCTGACAGCGCGCTGCGCACCCTGTTTGCGAAACCCCGCGCCAGCCGCACCTGCCCGACCGTTGCCGGTCAAAAAACCGAACTCAGCCTACCCGACAAAGCTTTGTCTGGCGCCTTGATGCGCGTCAATCATGTCGGTGAGGTCTGCGCCCAGGCCATGTATGCGGCGCAGGCAATCAGTACACAAGACCCGGCGCTACGCCAGCATTTTCTGGCTGCCAGCCGGGAAGAAGGCGACCACCTGGCGTGGACGCGTGAGCGGCTTGATGAGTTGGGTGCACGCCCCTCACTTTTGAACCCGCTGTGGTATGCCGGCGCCTTTGGCCTCGGCCTGATTGCCGGCCGACTCGGAGACAGGGTCAGCCTGGGCTTTGTGGTCGAGACCGAGCGACAGGTGGAAGCCCACCTGGCGGAGCACCTGGAGCGCCTGCCGGCCGGTGACCATGATTCGCGCGCCATCGTGGCGCAGATGAAAGACGACGAGGCCCGCCACGGGCAGGAAGCACAAAACGCCGGTGCGGCGGCCCTGCCCGCGCCAGCGCGGGCCTTCATGAAGGCGTCAGCCAAATTAATGACAAGCACGGCGCATTACCTGTAACCGTGTCAGCGCTGCTTTCACCGCCCCGGTGCGCATCGGGCCATTGATCAACGCTATTTTTTTATAGCTACTTGCGTAGATATCTATTGGGCTAGAAGCCTAAAACATCTGATCTGATCTGGTCGTCGCGCCCGGTTTCCCCGCCTCAACTTTTCCGATGCCGCCAATAAAAAGATCAGCCACGATGGGGCCCATGGCCGGGTGATCGAGCCTGCCGCCGGGCTTGATCCAGGTGAACATCCAGTTGACCATGCCAAAGAGCAGCATGGTCAATGGCTTGGCCAGATGGGCACCCGCCAGTTCGGGCCGCATTTCAGTGACGGCGCGTGAAAAGGCGGCCACCACCAGACGCTCCTTGCCCAGCACCCGCTCGCGGTCATCAGGCTCAAGAAATTTGACATCTTCAGTGAGAACGCGGTGGGCGTCCTGAGCCCCGGCATAGGCTTCAACAATGCGGTAGATGAAGTACCTGAGACGCGCTTCACCGGCCAACAACACCGCTTGCTCATCTTCAACCAGCGCGGCCAGGCGGGTGACATGGCCCTCGGCAATGCTGACCAGCAGGCTGTATTTGTCGCGGTAGTAGTGATACAGCGTTGCCTTCGACAAATTACAGGCTTCGGCAACCTGGTTCATCGAGGTCGCTGGATAACCGCGTTTGGCAAACAGCTGGGCGGCCTGCGCCGAAATCATGTCCCGCTGGTCTTCGTAACTTGCTGATCTTCCACGCGCCATAAAAACCTCTTGCATCCCGTTGTGATCCGATTATAGAATCTACCGGACGGTCGGTCGCTAGTGTTTGTGCCTAGGGCCGGTAAAGCCGATACACCCGCACCCCACATTGACGCAAGGAACGAAACCATGAACGAGCCCTTGATATTGGTTTCCACAGCCGCTGCGGTGACAACGCTGACACTCAACCGACCGTCGGCCCTGAACAGCTTCACCACCGCCATGCACAAGGAGTTGCTGCAGGCGCTCAATACCGCTGCGGACGACCCCAGTGTGCGCTGCGTGGTTATCACGGGTCAAGGCCGCGCTTTTTGTGCGGGGCAGGACCTCGGTGATCTTGCCGCTGCGCCCGGCATGGATCTGGGCGAGTTGATAGCCGGCCACTACAAGCCGCTGTTGCAACGCCTTCAAGGCATGCCGGTGCCCGTGATGGCCGCCGTCAACGGCGTCGCGGCAGGCGCCGGTGCAAACCTGGCACTGTGCTGCGACATGGTCGTTGCCGGTCGTTCAGCCAGTTTCATCCAGGCCTTCTCCAAGATTGGACTGGTGCCCGACACGGGCGGCACCTGGCTGCTGCCCCGCCTCATCGGCCAGGCACGGGCCATGGGGCTGTTCATGCTCGGCGACAAACTTGCGGCAACGGAAGCCGCTGCCATGGGAATGATCTGGCAATGCGTTGACGACGACGCGCTGCAGGCTACAGTGCAGGCGCTCGCCGAACGGCTCGCCCGCATGCCCACGGCAGCGCTGGTGGCGACCCGAAAAGCCATGGCTGATGCGCAGGGTCTGAGCCTTGACGGCGCGCTGGATCTTGAAGCGCAGCTGCAGACCACCAGAGGCTCGTCGCACGACTATCTGGAAGGCGTGGATGCCTTTCGGAACAAGCGCCCACCGATCTTCACTGACCGTTGAATGTTGACCGTCATGACTTCCCCTGAGCCCGACCATGCTTGAGAAAACACCGCAGCAAATCGCCGAATACGTTCGTGACGGCATGCTGAAAAACGATGCAGCCACTCAGGCGCTCGGCATGAATGTGCTGCAGATCGGCCCGGGTCGCGCGACCCTGACCATGACCGTGCGGGCCGACATGCTCAACGGCCATGCCATTTGCCATGGCGGCTTCATCTCGACGCTGGCTGATTCGGCTTTTGCGTTTGCCTGCAACTCCTATGACGAGCTCACCGTGGCATCAGGTTTTGCGATTGATTTTCTGGCCCCCGCCCGCAAGGATGACTTGCTGACCGCCCGCTGCGTCGAGGTCTCCAAATCCGGGCGCACCGGCGTGTATGACACCGACGTGCTTAATCAGCGCGACGAGCGAATCGCGATCTTTCGCGGCCGCTCCTACACCCTCAAAGGCAAGCTGGCTGTCACGCCGTCGTGAACACACCCATGACCGTAAACGAGACAAGCCCATGCCCGTGACCCGACCTGAACCCGGCGACCTTGAAGCCATTGAAAGAGCAAGTCGCGACGAAATTTCTGCCTTGCAACTGAGCCGCATGCAGGCCACGCTGCGGCGCGCGTACGTCAACGTCGCCCACTACCGCAAAGCCTTTGATGCGAAGGGAGTCCATCCGTCTGATCTGAAGCAGTTGAGTGACCTGTCGAAATTTCCGTTCACCGTCAAGGCTGACCTTCGCGACAACTACCCCTTTGGTCTTCTCGCCGTGCCGCGCGCAGACGTGGCACGCATTCACGCATCGTCGGGCACCACAGGCAAGCCGACGGTGGTGGGCTACACCAAAAAAGATATCGACATCTGGGCCGATCTGGTGGCCCGCTCGATTCGCGCTGCTGGTGGCCGACGCGGCGACATGATTCATATTGCCTATGGATATGGCCTGTTCACCGGCGGGCTGGGCGCACATTACGGCGCCGAGCGCGCCGGCTGCACGGTCATTCCGATGTCGGGCGGCCAGACCGAACGGCAGGTGCAACTGATTGAAGACTTCAAGCCGGACCTGATCATGGTCACGCCCAGCTACATGCAGGTCATCATCGAGCAGTTCGTTCGACAGGGG